>QMWW01000027.1 GCA_003661825.1 Thermoprotei archaeon | reverse complement strand
GATATAAAGCGGTTTTCGAAGATATAGCCCGAGAAGAGAAAACACATGTAGGTGAATTCCTGGCTTTATTGAAAAGCTTAGATCCCGAGCAAGTCGAAGAACTTAAAAAGGGTGCCAGAGAAGTCGAAGAATTAACTGGAATAAAGGTCGAATCCTCTGATGCGAATCCCGGTAAAATAAATGATAAATCAGAAGACAATGGCAATAATGCCACGCTAAAGCCCAGCAACGTAGAAGTCATTAGAGAGGCTTTCTACGGCTTTCTTGAGAAAACAAGAACAGTACGTAAACATATACCAGTGGTTCACATAGGTGAAGGCATTGAAGCAATTATCATGGCTAGTTATAGATCCAGAGAATACAGAAAACCCGCACTCAGTATTACGACTCTGAGCGAACTAAGTATAGAATTTAGTATACCGGATAGAGTCTTTAAGTACTCGTCTAGACAAAGAGACTTGATATATAGAGATCTGGTGGCTGCACCAGCTTCGGCTTTCGGTATAGCTGAGGACAAGTATATATTATTTGGAGATGAAGAGGTAGGTACTACAGGGATTTTAAATACAGAGGGAATAGTTGAGTACACAGCAAGGACTTGGGATCAATTGGGTGAAGCTCTAGAGGATGTGTATAAAGCGGTTGAGATCCTAGTAAAGAACAATGTGGCTAGACCATACCTCCTACTCCTTAACCCCGCTACCTATGTTAAGTTGTTAAGGGTATATGATAGAGCAGGAGCTACAGAGCTTGAACGCGTTAAGCGTCTCGCGGATAAAGTAGTGGTTACCCCTCATGTTCCCAGGGATAAAGCAGTATTACTTGCCTCCTCCCCCAACTACATAGATCTAGTAGTAGGGGTTGATGTTCATGTAGACTATGTAGGCCTAGAAAGCGGTGAACACTTATACAGAGTATGGGAAACGCTCGCACTGAGGATTAAGAACCCGAGCGCTATAGTTGTCATGAAGTTTGCTTAGAACAGCAAACTGTGATGCCTCGCAGTACTTTAAGTTCACCACTAGTAGTGCTTCAGCTTCACGGTTTTTTAAACATATCAGAGTTCCGTTTTTCATTATCTTTTAAACGTCCTCCATATTAGATAGATTCTGGGATCCTGGAGTTAGGAAGCCATGCATTATTAGTTAGTATTCAGTTAGAAAACCGTTTAATCCGTAACGACGTTAATACCATATTTTAGAATATATTGGAGTTACTGTACTGAAGTTTAAGGTGTTTAAATTGAACGGGTTAGAGGAGGATATATACAGTCTGCTTTTAGCGCTATCTCTAGCATTAGTGATCGGTAAGCTCCTGGAGGATCTGGCTATTCGTGTAAATTTGCCGCCTGTTATAGGCGATCTTCTTGGAGGCCTTATACTTGGTGCATCATTTCTAGCTATATATCCTGTCACCAGTACTATTGAGACACTCGCATGGTTCGGCGTTATTCTTTTACTTTTCTATGCTGGCATGGAAACAAGATATAGAACATTCATGAGAAATCTAGGAATATATGGAATGATAACTATTGGAGAAGCTTTAGCAGCGTTTACAGTAGGCTATCTTATTGGAACACTCTTTGGATATCCTCCATTATCTTCTTTTTTCATAGGAGCAGTTCTTGAGGCTACTAGTGTTAGTGTATCCATAAAAACACTGATAGATATAGGTAAACTAGCTACTCCGGAAGGCTATGCTATACTAGGCGTGGCCGTGCTTGATGATTTAGCAGCACTGATTACTATAATTGTTGGTAAATCGCTTATTTCGAAGGGAATAGTTGATCCAATACTAGTAGTAGAAATACTGGTAACATCTATAGCGTTCTGGTTCTTACTAGTAATAACGCTACACAAAGCATCTAATGTAATACTGTTAAAAGCCATGAAGCTAAGAGTAAGTGAAGGTGCCGTAGCTATAGTATTAGGCATTTTTGCTTTCCTTGCATATGCTACTAAGTATGTAGAATTATCTCCATTAATAGCTGCCTATGCGGCTGGATTAGCTCTCTCAGAGGCTAGAGGTGTAGGGCGTATTGCTGAGCGTATTAGGCCTCTCGCTCTTATTCTCTCAACACTATATTTTACATCAATAACTGCTTCTTTAGATATTAAAGCGGTAGTTCGGTCAGAGTTTATAGTATTCTATCTCCTTTTCATCTTGGGGGCGGTTACTGGAAAAGTGCTAGGGGCAGGACTAACCTCGTACCTGATAGGTTTCCCAAAGATATCAGCGCTTAGGATAGCGACAGGTCTACTACCTCGTGCTGAGTTTTGCATAATAGCTGCATACGTAGGTTATACGGCAGGGCTGTTTGGAGGCGAGGTTTACCTAGCAGCCATCCTAGTAGTCTTTACTACTAACATATTTACACCAGTTATTATTAAAACGCTATTTACCCGGGGACCGGAAATAGACTATGTAAGGCTTAGGATTAGGAGGGGGTTGAGTGTTTGAAGGAGAAGCTCGAGGAGTTTTCCCAAATATTGGGACAGGTACTTGCTATGCGGATCAGCGAGTTCCTAGCACGTTATGGAGATCTGCTCCCTATGTTTGAAATAATATATGAGGATCAACTGGTTGCTGAGCTGTTTGACCTTCTAGTTAAGGGTAAAGACTACCTTATAGTAGTTAACGGTAAACACAGACTTGTTGGTGTTATAACCTATTTAGACATACTTTCGATTCTAGGTGGAAGAAGCATGCCTGAAACAGCTTTTGCAGGGACAACTCATACAGCTATGATCAGAAGAGGTAGGATATCTGGATCCGTACTTAGCAAACTTAAGATCTCTCTTGTACATAAACGGATACCACCACATATAACATGTGACCACACAGTACAAGATGCTTACAACTTAATGGAGACATCTGGTACCAGTTTTCTCGTCGTGGTAGATCGCGAAGATAAACCTATAGGGGTGATCACCTTACACTCGATCTTTAGGGCTACCATGAAGCAGTATAGAGAGCTGCTACAAAGTAACGGTAAAAGTTACTATAATTTTAGGTTATTTCCCTGAATTTATCGCTTAGTCCCTAGCATATTGAGGCTCAAAACTACGTACAAAGTTAGAATTCTATTTTGGTATTCTGATATGAGTATTGGTTTCTTTAGTACTGAAACCTAGATCGTTAAATTATGTATAGCGCCGGGGGCGGGATTTGAACCCGCGCGGGGATCCTCCCCACCGGCTCTCCGTGCTGTACCATAGGCTTAGCAGGCCGGCGCCCTACCAGGCTAGGCGACCCCGGCTTTTCTATTCATATTCATTTAACCGCTCGCCTAATTAACTTATCTTTCTTCACTTACTATTAGCTCTAGATACTCCATTGCATAAATAATTAGTACTACTAGCAATACAATATTTCTCGTCTGTGCAATCCATTGAACGGGGGATTCTAAAGCCCAGGGATTATACTCTAGCTTTAATCCAAGAAATGAGAAAGCTCTTCTTAATTCTAGGTCTTTAAACCACGTAGTTATTATGAGCGAGTTGAGAGCATCAATCAATATATGTGGTATAATGGGTTTAGTGCTAGTATAAGCCAGGTAAAGAGGAGGGAGTAGCGGTAGTATATATAGGATTGATTGAGGCGGATATGTTAGGCTGAGCGTTGACGCAAAACCAAGGAATAGTATAAAATACGAGTACTTACTAAGTTTATCGGAAACGCGAGGTTTTAATGACAGATATATTGTTATAACAGTAATCCATACAGCTACGCTAACAGCCTTAGTCATTTGTGAAACAGGGTCACCAGTTAGTAATAAGTATATACAATTATTGCAGAACTCATGCATTACTGGTAGCACTATGTTAATGGTACCTTGTGTATTGACTACTCCAAGAACTATGTATGGAGATAATATGAAAGCTAATAGTAACATACATATACTGTCTAGTTTAGCAAGTTTTGATCCTACAGTGTAGAGGTAGAGTATTAAGAAAACTAATGCGAAACCTATTGAGTTAGTAAGAGCACATAGTCCTAGAAATACTACAGCCTTTTTATATTCCTCTACTAAGATCCAGTAGAGAAACTCCAGCAAAAACAATAATAGTAATGGTTCCCAGCTATAAATGGAGTATACAATAAGTGAGGGAGAAACTACTGGAAGAATGTAGAGCAGCGGCCATTTAACCCCTAATAATTGATATAAGCTAGCTAGCCTTCTATAAGCTAGTAGTAATACTGATACAATTATGGCAGTATAGAGGAGATAAAAAACAGTTATAGCATATGGCGACCCTATATTCCACTGAGGATAGACTATTATAAGCGTTAACGCAGTTAAAATAGTCCACGTAAAACCAGCTAACGGTGCGTGTCTATAACTATAGTCAATATATGGTAAAGGAATATCTAACTCGCCTTTACATATAGCGAGGAGTTTATCCCTATTTATCCAGTCTTTAGACTGTTCTATCTCATTACATGCTTGTACATATAGGGCTTTATACTCACTTATCACGTCTGTATATAGAGGTTCGCTTACAACTACTTTGTTAAAAACTAGTTGTTGTGTTTCAATAGGCATATGTACTACTAGTGATACGAGGATCACAATAACTAGCACTACTAGGTCAGCCTTGCGTATCCTCATAGCTAAGCCCTTAACTAGCGATTTTAAATACTGCTAAACTAGAATTTAAGACGATATAGCAGATTTAACGATTAGCTCGTCACGGGATAAAGGCTTGTCTACTAAGTTTGCGAGTATCATAGTTACTATATTGTTAGTAGGCGTTCTCCTCGTAGCCTTTACTCGTTACTACTCACTAGCTAGTGATCTAGCTAGTACAGAAAGCGCTAGGGGAGGTAAGGGCTATGTTTCCGACGAAGTATGGTATGTTAGTAGTGCTAGAAACATACTTAGGAAGGTCTTCAAGGTAAACGTGTCTCCACCAGATAGAGCTGGTGCTTCAGTAATATTTAGCGACCCTATAGGAGTAAGCAAACTCGAAGCTTTTATCGAAGAACACGGGTTTGAAGTCAAGATCGTTGATACGGGTTATAGTGAAATAAATGCAGTATACTTTGAAGCTGAAGATAGCCATAGTTTAAAAGTCTTTGTAGAAGCGCTTACTAGGAGGTATAGGGTCGAAGATGTTGTATGGGGTTGGAGAATACCAGATGCCGAAGGCATAAACAATTATATGAACTTAGAACATCCACCGCTGGGTAAATATGTTATTGGAGTTTCAATGCTTCTCTACGGGGATCATCCGCTAGCATGGCGCTATCCTTCTATAGTGGCCGGAGTGCTTATTGTACTCTTTACCTATCTAGTGATGCTAAAGTTAACTAGTGATAAGTGGTTATCATTAGTAGTTTCGTTACTTGTATCAATGGATCCTATAATGAGGGCATTATCCAGTACTGCGCTGTTAGACATATATGTAGCTTTATTCACGACCCTATCACTTTATTTTCTAGTAGCCAGAAAGCTCTATATAGCACTAGTAGTGTCTATAGCTGGATCTACGTTTAAGTTCAATACTTTATTCACCCTTATACCTATATGGCTTATCGCTCTGCGAAAAGAGCTGAAAGCTGAACCTACTTTAGAGAAACTAATGGAAACTGTTGTTAAGTTATTTCTAGTTACCTTAGCTTTATTCATGTTGTTCCAGGTTATAGTATCGATACCCTTAATCGCTCATATAGGATTCAATGCATGGGTACAACAATCAATAATTGGGGCGTTCAAATGGCATGCAAGTATAAAGTGCACTGGCTCCTCATGTCCAATAAGTTCCACACCCTGGGAGTGGTTCCTCGGTGTTAACGGATTTCCACTCTACTATTTCTCCCAGGAAAGAGCTCTTGTTGCTATGGGATTCTGGCCTATATGGACTATTGCTTTATCTTATGCTACTCTGTTATTACCAGCTTATAGAGTTAACCGGAAACTCGCGCCTCTCTTAGTATTTTTCCTTGGTACTCTCCTAGGATACGTATTCTTATGGTTAATAGGAGGCAAGACTCAGTATAGTTTCTACTCTGTTCAGTTTGCACCTCTCGTTTACATGTTGGTAGTACTAGGATTTGTAGAGGTTATTCTGAAAAGGGATAAATTGGGGTCTATACTCTATTCGTGGATCCTCGTTTTAAGGCTCATGTGGAGGGCTTTGCTTAAATTGCTAGTGATAGAATAGCTGATCATAGAAAGCTTTATAAGAGATCATTAGAAATAAGGGATTCTCTCCTTTATAAACTTTTAGGAACCTGATTAGAGTATCGGGGTGATGTCTATGGCGGGAGCAGCTGTTGCCAGAATGAGGCTTGTAAAGGGCAAGCTACCAGAAATCTATGGCGAGGGATTAGACGAATTAGTCAAAATAGGCAGATATAGTAGCAGAAGCGAGGTTATACGGGTTGCTATTAGGGATCTTCTAAAGAAAGAACTATGGATCAGAGAATCGGAGCTCAGATGAAGTTTTCACGCACCGCTCTAAGTACCTGTTCACGAGCTTTTCTAACTATTAACTCATAGAGAGGCTCATAGGGACGTAATTCTCGAAAGCTTAGAGGAGGCATGAACCCGGGTATTATGGATTTTAGCTCTTTGAGCGTAATAGGCTTGGTATACAGTACAGGATCAACAACTTCTATCGCAAGCGCGTATTTCGAGCCACGTATATACTGGTAGTCATCACTACCTATTCCAGCCTCTTTCATCTCCGAGAGAGCATCCCAGATCTCATTTGGCTTAGCAAAAAGTACTCTCCCTACACGGAATTCTCCAATTATAGCTTTTACATTACCACTTGCATAAACTATGATGACTGAACCCTGAACTGGTTTTAAGCCAAACCATCTCCTTAATTCAAACTTCTTAATACCTGCGAATATTCTGTAAGCATATTTAGGTTTAATACTAGCTAAGTACATCCTTTTCTCATGCATTTTTGACACCTCCTTCTACCTAGAACTTATATGGGATTATATAAATATGTGGTACTAGATGTGGAAGGTTGGTATTGCTGAATAACTACAAGATGATGAATGACACCAGCGCCGAAGATGATCTGCATGGCCGGACTAGGTTATGGCGATAGGGTTACTGTTTACATTGATAGTAAGCGACGGTTTGTAGTAAGAGTTTCACCGGGTGGCATATTAGGTACTGATAAGGGATATGTTAAGCACGAGGACCTGGTTGGAAAAGAGTATGGAGACTCTATAGTTACAAGCCAAAAATGCAGAGCATATTTGCTCAAGCCTCTACCAATAGATTATCAGCATGGGATAGATAGAGTAACACAAATAGTCTACCCTAAGGACGCTGCATTTATGATATACTTGGCTGGGATAACCCCTGGGTCCCATGTGCTCGAAGCAGGTGTTGGTTCAGGGTTCTTAACTATAAGCCTCGCTACATTCATTGGTTCTACAGGTAAAGTATATGGCTTTGACATAAACCAGCATCACCTAGAAGTAGCTAGGAGGAATCTAGAGAAAGCAGGCTTACTCGATAGAGTATATCTTGGTCTTAGAGATATTAGAAAAGGTGTTAAGCTCGTAGGACTAGACGCTGTCTTCTATGACCTGCCAGATCCGTGGAACGCTCTTAAAACAGCATATAATGTCTTAAAAAATGGTTCACCCATACTGGTATATGTGCCTACTGTAAATCAAGTAGAGAGAACGGTTCTAGCAATGAGAGAACTGGGGGGTTTCGTAGATATACATGTGTATGAGCTTCTGCTAAGAGAGTATGAGGTTGGGAAAGACGCGACAAGGCCGAGAACGGCTATGATAGGTCATACAGGTTATATAGTATTTGCTAGAAAAATAAAGTGAATACTACCTGTGCTTGCCCTTAACGTACAGGTATACTGTATGCGTTAACCCGTTATCATCCCTTACATCTACGACTTTATACGGCGTCCAGCCCGGTATCCTGAATTCATGGCTAACTATTCGTGCACCATCCCTTAGTTCGCGTTCAAACTTTGGTCTTAGTGCTTCATTAACTATTGTGAGAAGGAACAACGTGACTATACTTGCCTCGCTTATATCTACATTAAAGAAGTCATCATTCACTACTACGACACGATCCGCGATCCCGTTTTTCCTAATGTTATCGAGAGCTTCACGGTACCTTTCTTCATCTTTCTCTACACCAACCGCTTTTTTAACGTTGAATTCCTTTACAGCAATAATTAATATTCGTCCATCGCCGCATCCTAGGTCGTATACTATATCATCTGACCCTGCTTCAGCAATCTTTAACATTGCCCTCACGACTGGTATTGGCGTGGGTACGTAGGGTACATGATATGGCATGCTAAGGTTAAACCTCTAGCTCATACCTCTAACTCTTATAACTTACTTTGTTATTTACCCTCTAATTCCTTTATCCTATTCATCATTATTTCAATGGCTTTGTTCGGATCTGGTTTAAGGCTTTCATCAAGCGGTAGCTGAGAGAGGAGTACTTTTATGGTTCCATCGTTAAACTCTGCTAGTATCTGAGGTATCCACGCCATCCCGTACTCGTCTGTATCGCCATGTTCTATTAGAAACACGTAGTCTTCGTGTTTAACCTCAAGTTCTACTCCAAGTCTATCAGCTAGCTCTTTAGCTAGTTGTGACCATAGCCCGTGATATGGATGATGCGTTGCCGTTACTAGGTAGATTTTTTTGACACTAGCCACAGCGCGCTCACCACTTTATTTGAAGATTATCTAATTAAGTATGGAGATATATAAAAATGCTCTAACCTCATTGACAAGATCTAGGATCGATATCAGCGATGATGCGAGATAGCTTATATTAGCTAGCTTAATTCTCTTGCATTTCCTATTCCTACATATTTCCCGAAGTTCAGTGTAAGGGATATCGGTATGTAAACCTGCAAGATAGCAGTCAGTACTAGATAGTATATTTAAATCTGGCTCTCCATTCTCATCTAATACAGCTATCTTATTACATTCTTTTAGGGAGTATTCTAGGAGATCATTAAAGCTTAGAATAGATCTTTCTATAACTACTCCATTTTTAATTCGTAATACATTGAATAGAGTCTCACTTTTGGAAATGGAAATATATACATCACTTATATGTGTAGCTTGTCTTGATAAATACAGAATTCGTTCTATAATGTCTGGTCTGTTAAAAGAGGGATTAAACTCCATATATATAAGTTTTTTCATGATACTTTGCCTATACTGGTTGAGGCTTAGGCTTTCTCTCCTCTTCAGGCCTAACCTTTATAATGCCTAAGAATATTGCACAGGATACGCAATAGCACTTGGTAACAGGGTATCTCATTATTATAGCACCTTTCTTTTCCAATTCTTTTGCTAGCTGAGGACTCACTGGACTGTACATCCTCGTAATACAGACAGCTTTATCGGCAGGAACCAAGCGTCCGCACTGGTCGCACTGGATAGTACCAACTCTTCCTTTAGCTCCCTTCCTTCTACCCCTGCTCTCCCTCTTCTTAGGCATGATGCTCCACTTCGTTAATGTTGTGTTTTAAGATTATATGGGATTAGTGACTTAAAATTGTAGTGTTGTTTCACGTAGTCTGTGAACTCCTATAATATCCTCCCATTCAACGCCAAATGCTCCTAAGAGCTGACTTAAAGCACTACTGATGATATCTATGTACTTCTCCGGATCAATTTCGTAGAGCTTAGCTAACTGTATAGCTTTATATCCGTCTCTGCCCTTGATCTTTATATATGGTATGATATCTCCTTCTTGGACGTTGTGGCCGTAGCTCTTAAGCTGTAATGCAGCCTTTATGTGAGGAGGCTTTGTTTTCTTGTACTCTTCTAATCTCTTAGTCAGCCCTACTTTGAATGCTAGCTTATCTAGCGTTACCTCTTTCCTCTTCAGGCTCTTATATAACCCCTTAACTTCTGCTTCAAGCCAGTTCTTGAATTCGATGAAGTCTTCTGGGGTTTTAGCTGATTTGAGTTTTTCTATTAGTTCCTCAAAGAGCTGTTTCAGGAATTCTGGAGTATTCCTCTTTTTTGCAACCAAACCCTTAATTTCTATTCCTCCATCTACATATCTTCCAATATAATTCTTCTTCAAGCCCGTGAAGAGTACATACGTAAATTCTTTATCAACCTCTATTTCTAGCCCTAATCTTTGCGAAACCCACTCCTGGAGTTTTGTTAATTGTTCTTCCGTAGGATTCCACAGGAAGATTGAATCGGTGTCTCCAT
>QMWW01000026.1 GCA_003661825.1 Thermoprotei archaeon | reverse complement strand
TCACTATATCAGCCCCAGCTTCTGCTGCTTCGACGGCCTCCTCTACGCTATTCACTTCAACCTCTATCTTCTTAGAGAACCCTACTACGGCTCGGGCTTTTCTAACAGCTTCGCCTACGCTTCCAACAATCTTTACGTGGTTATCCTTTATGAGAACCATATCGCTAAGCCCTAGCCTATGAGGATCACCGCTACCAGCTATAACCGCTCTCTTAGCAAAGTACCTTAGACCAGGAGCGGTTTTACGTGTAGCAGCTATCTTAGTTTTAGAGCCCTGTTTCCGAGCCATCTCGACTAGTCTACGAGTAGCTGTTGCTATACCTGAGCAGTACATTAAGAGATTAAGCATAGTTCTCTCCACTAAGAGAAGCTTCCGCGCATCGCCTCTGATCACCATTACGCAATCACCAGGTTTAACCCTAGATCCATCTGGCTTAACGTCTCTAACCGAGAACCCAAGGGATCTAAGTATTCTAGCGATATCCGAAGTACACGCTACAACGCCCTCGCTCCTAGCCTGCACTTCAGCCTCTACGGTGATCCCTTGTGGAACTAGAGCCTCAGTAGTAATATCCCAGTAAGGGCAGTCTTCTCTAATCCACTCAATAAAGCTCTTGGCTAGCACTTCTTCCACGGTATCTCGACTCCAAGCATTTCATAAGATCTCTCAAGTACTCTTAAGACTCTGTTAGCTATAGTGCGTGGTACCTTTACAGCATATACTCTGTCCCTAAGGCTCCTATAGATCTTTTCCAGCGTTATCTTCTTCATATCCACACATATAGCTGAGTCTAAGGCTGGAATAGGGTCTTTACTCGGATTCTCCCTCCTGATCCTGTAGAGAAGCCCTACCTCCGTACCCACTATAAAGCGGTTTCCACGGGTTTCTTTTACATACTTAACCATCTGGCTCGTGCTACCAACATGATCGGCGAGCTTCCTGACACCGCGTATACACTCTGGATGAACTGTTACCAGTGCTTCAGGGTACTTTTCGCGCAGCTCGAGTATGTGCTCAGGCTTTATCATAACGTGTACGGGGCAATAACCGGACTCTGGTACAGGTATGACCTGCTTACCAGTGATCTCGGCTACGTACTCAGCAAGGTTCTTATCCGGTCCAAAGATCACTGTGTCTACGTCTAGCTGACTAGTAAGCTTTATAGCACTAGAGCTGGTTACTACGTAGTCGGCTTCAGCTTTAACTACTGCTGGGGAGTTAACGTACATTATCACCGGAGCCCCCGGATACTTTTTCCTAGCTCTTCTAACGTCTTCTACCGTAATCATTGCCGCCATAGGACACTTAGAACTAGGCTCTGGATGAAGCACCGTCTTACCGCGTGCAAGTATAGCCGCTTGCTCGGCCATAAAGTCTACTCCAGCAAACACTATGTACTTAGCACTACTCTGCATAGCCTTAACCGACAGCTCTAAACTATCGCCTACGTAATCAGCTATATCCTGCACCTCGGGTAACTGGTAGTTATGCGCTAGGACTATAGCGTTCAGCTCTTTCCTCAAACGGTTGATCTCTCTGACAAGATCCCTTTTCTCCAAGACCACCACCTAGCGTACAGCCACGATCTTAATAGCCAATAACTAGGTTATAAACGGATTGATATAGCCAAATCCTGCATAGTAAGTAAATAAGCGGTGACATAGTATGCCAAAACCGGTTAGACGTATAGCCCTGCGTATATGTAAAGGGAGGAAGAGACTCTACGACGAAGTAGTCAACATACTAAAGGAAAAACTAATAGAATACACCGACGTAGAGGAGGGGATTAAAGGCTTCGACGCTGTACTCGTTGTAGGTACTGACAGGGACTTGCTGGAAACTCTTCAATACATGCCGAAGAAGCCTATACCAATACTACACGTTAGCCCACCGGGATATACGGCGTTCTTCACAGCACTAGAATGGGAGAGTCTAAGCGAGGGTATAGAGAAGCTTGAGCGAGGAGAGTACGAACTCGAATCCACTACCCGCGTTAAAGCAATTGTTGACGGGGAGAAATACTTCTATGCATTAAACGAAGCCGCTGTTTTCGCTAGCCGTAGCGCTGTACTCATGAATTATGCTTTATTGATCGATGGAGAAGAGGTATGGCGTGATACAGGCGATGGCGTAATAATTGCTACCCCAACTGGTTCAACTGCCTATGCCCTCTCCGCCGGAGGACCGATCGTTGTAAAGAACGCGCCAGTACTAGTAGTTGTCCCGGTTAACAGCCTAAACCCTATGAGGAAGCCACTAGTAGTACCGGATACTTCGACTATAGAGATAAGAGATATAGCTAGTAGCACTAAGTGCGAGATAGTAGTTGATGGAGTTATACGTCACAGAGTTAGACGGAGCGTAACCGTTGTAAAAGCCGAGTATCCAGCTCTCTTCATTAGAATGAAGAAAAAGCTAGTAGAATCTATCGAGAGAAAAACCAGGATAGCGCTCGAAGTAAGCAACGTACCCCCTAGTGCAAAGTTCGTCTACAAAATGCTCGAGATCCACGGAGAAGCCTCGATACGAGAGTTGGTCGAGCTAACAGGTCTACCAGAGAGAACTGTGAGATACGCACTGTCAACTCTCATCGAGAAAGGATTAGTTGAAAAAGTAATTAGTATAAGAGATGCAAGGAGAAGAATCTACAGGCTAACCCGGAAACCAGTTTAAACTAGTAGTTGCTTTACACTACTAATGAGTACTAGAGCCAATAGATACACTTATACTAAGAGATTCATCATAGGTAGTACTTTAACAAGTTCTCGAGTATTTTGTGGTGGAGCTCTTCGTTTGCCTGAAATATTCTTATATCTCTAAGCACCTCCGGCTGATTAAGGTCTTCTGAGAGCTCTCTGTAGAAGGAAGCCATGTACTTCTCGATTCTTAGGTGTTTTTCAATAGCTTTTTTCATCTCTTCTGCGTCTTTCTCAGATAATACGCGCTTCTTTTCCTGTAAAGTCTTCTCAAGCTTTATCAATTCGTTAAGAACTCTTTTAACAGCCTTCATGTTCTCTCTGTGAACAATGGTATCCACTATTACGCTAAAAAGCATCTTTGCTACTTCAACGTCTTTAATTCTTCCATAGCTATTAAGATACTGACTAATAGTTACTTCCTCGATCCCTGCTACTTCCCTAATCCTCTTAGTAGACTCCCCGAGGTAAAACTCCCTAGAATCTTTATCAGCCACGAGCTTCACCAAGGCCTAAACTTCTTTCTCTAACTAGTTCTACACCCATAGTCACTATACAATGTTCGCTAACACAGCAGGCTTCAGGAAGAGTCCTCCTCCTAGATCCCTAAAACCATTTATTTGATACACTCTATTCACTGTGTAGAGGAAGAGAGTTGGTGAGAAATCTTAATGGCTAAGCACTGGATCGACGAGTACGCCGAGAAACTATATGTATCTCTCGCTAAGCGTGGCAAAGAGGTATACGTCTTCAACGGTGGATTAAGCGTATCCGGCTTACAGCATATCGGTAGACTCCGTGGCGAGATCCTCTACGGTGAAGTACTGCGTAGGATCCTAGAGGAAAAAGGGCTGAAGATAAAGCAATACATAACCCTATACGTCGTAGATGAATGGAAGGGAAAGAAAGGACAGCTAAGCGTATTCCAAGACCCGGATAGCGCGAGGAAGTACACCGGATGGCCTTTAACACGTGTACCCGATCCCTATGGCTGCCACAAGAACTGGGTTGAGCACTTCTGGGAGGACTTCGGCCCCTACATAAAGGAGTTTACGGACGGCGCTATAGAGCCCGTACTAACATCTGAGCTCTACAGAGATAAGCTCCGGGAATTCGCGGGAAAAACCCTGGACTTGAGAGAACGCGTAAGAGAAGTTATTAACAGATATAGGGGGAGGAAGAAGCTCCCGGAGAACTGGATCCCGTTCCAACCAATATGCAGAAACTGCGGTAGGCTAAGTACTACGGAAGCATTAGAAATAGTAGAGAACCACAAGATCAAGTACCGTTGCCATGGCTGCGGCTACACCGGTGTAGCGGATCTCTCCGAAGGCAAGCTCAGCTGGAGAATAGAATGGGTCGGGGTATGGTGGGCTTTAGGAGTAGACTTCGAACCTTATGGTAAAGACCACGCCGTACCAGGAGGTAGTAGAGATAGCTGCAACGACCTAGCTAGAAGCATCTATGGATTCGAGCCTCCAGAGGGATTCCCCTACGAATGGGTAACGTTTAGGAGAGGTAGAGAAGAAGCCGATATGACTAGTAGTGGATTCATAGGCGTAACTCCTCGTGAATGGCTCGAAGTAGCTCATCCACACATATACAGGTTCTTAGTGTTGAAAACCCCGCCTATGAAGAAGATCACGATAGATATGGCTAGTATACCGAGGTACTACGACCAGTACCTTAGAGCTGAGAGAGTATACTACGGGGTTGAGGAGGTTGCCAATGAAGACGAGGCAGTACTACTAGCTAGGAGCTACGAACTCAGCTATCCCCGTGGAAGTCCTCCTAAGTATATGCCTGAACAAGTACCGTATGCACACTTAGCCATACTCTCACAAGTCGTTCCCCGACATCTCTGGAACACTGATGGCATTAAAAGGCTTAAGCGCAGTGGACACCTACCAGATAATCCGAGCGAGTTCGGGGTTAAGAGGATATTGGAGACTATTGAGAAAGCGTGGAACTGGGTTCAGAAGTATGCACCAAGCTATATGAGGGTCCGGCTATTGCCTGAGCCTAGCAATGAGATAGTGGAATCCCTGCCACCTCTTCACAGAGAAATCCTCGCTGAAATGGGGAGAAAGCTCGAAGAACTCGATAAATGGGATGAGGATAGCATAAAAAATGCTATGATACAAGCTACGCTGAATCTCAGCAATAAAGAGAGGAGAGAGGTATACCACAGCTTCTATAGGTTATTCTTAGGTACGCACAGCGGTCCTAGAGCAGCTCCTCTACTAGCTCTACTAGGCAGGGAAAGAGCTCTTAGGTACTTCGAGAAAATCCCGGAGTATAGGAGGAAGTAGAGTGTACAAAAAGCCAGTCTATGTAGGATTCGTTATCCCTACCTACAACGAGAAAGAGAACATAGTTAGGTTACTCGATAAAATACATGAAACCATGAAGAGCATAGGTATAGAGCACCGCATAGTAGTTGTTGACGATAATAGTCCAGACGGCACTGCTAAACTAGTAGCAGAGTATAGCCGTAGCCATAACTTTGTAAAGATCCTGGTAAGACCTAGGAAACAAGGCTTAGGATCAGCTATAGCTACTGGTATGAGAGATCTACTTAGCGATCCGAGGATTACACACATAGTGACTATGGATGCCGACTTCTCGCACAGACCTGAGGATCTACCAGTACTGCTTAGAAGAATCGATTCAGCCGACTTAGTTCAAGGCAGTAGATACGTAGATGGAGGAAAGATTGTGGGGTGGAGCTTTAAGCGTAGGCTAGTAAGTAGAGTAGCTAATACATTGATAAGAGTTGTTCATAGAACAAATATACTTGACCATACAAGCAATTACAGAGTCTACTCCAGAGAAGCTGCTGAAAGAGTAGTAGGTAGTGTTTCTTCTAGTGGCTATGAATGGGTAATAGAAGCCCTACTGACTCTCCTGTACTCGGGCTACACGGTAGTAGAAGCCCCTATAACGTTCATCGATAGAACAGCTGGTAAGAGCAAGCTAGGATTAAGAGATATAGCTAAGTGGTTCATACACATCCTAAGCCTAAAAAGGAAACTGAAGAGAACTCGGTAAACAGATTCGTGTGGTTTACGGCCAGAAGTAGGCGGTATAAAGGTTATTTTACAGCAACACAATGAATACCCAATATAGCTTCGGCATCTAGCTCAGGCTATGTAAGGGTGTTTTAATTGGAGTATAGCAAGTTTATGGAGTGGCTCCGTAGAGTAGAAGCCAAGTGGCAGGAACTGTGGAAAAAGCACGGAGTATTTAAAGCCGAAGCTGCTCCGGGTAAACCCAAGTTCTACATAACAGTTCCCTACCCATATACTAATGCCCCACTACACATTGGGCACGGTAGAACATATACCGTTGGAGACATAATCGCTAGGTACAAGAGGCTCCGAGGCTTCAACGTCTTATTTCCAATGGCGTTCCACATAACTGGAACCCCCATACTAGCTATTTCGGAGAGAATAGCTCGCGGCGATGAAAAAGAGGTTAAAAGGTACAAAGAATACGTTTCAAAGTATGTACAGGACCCAGCCGAGATCGAAAAAATCATTGAGACTTTTAAAGACCCCCTGAGTTTAGCCGTGTTTTTCGCTGAAAGAGTTCACAAAGACTTTGACGCACTAGGCTATAGTATTGACTGGAGAAGGAGATTCCATACAGGAGAAGACATATACAACGCATTCGTCACTTGGCAGTTCCTTAAGCTACGAGAGAAAGGACTTATTAAACGCGGCGATCACATAGTCACCTACTGCTTACTACACCGGCAGCCGGAGGGAGAAGACGATATAGCCGATGCCGATACGAATCCCGTCGAAATACTGGAGTTTACGGCTATTAAGTTCAAGCTAGTTGATGAGGAAAACACGTACCTAGTAGCTGCTACGCTACGGCCCGAAACACTGTTTGGAGCGACAAATATATGGGTTAACCCTGAAGCCCGCTACGTTGTAGTAGAGTGGGGTAAAGAGAAGATAGTGGTATCTGAAGAAGCGTTAACTAAGCTACAGCACCAGTACGTGGATAAGGATATCAGAGTAGTTAAGAGCGTGTACGGGAAGGAACTCGTAGGGAAACAAGTCTATTCGCCACTAGGCTCAAAGCTGCTGGTTCTACCAGCTGCTTTCGTAGATCCAGACAACGCTACTGGCATAGTCTACTCCGAGCCTAGTGATGCACCATACGATTACGTAGCATTAATGGAGCTTAAGCGGAATCCAGAGAAACTACGCGAATACGGGCTAGATCCCAGCGTAGTGGATGAGATCAATCCCGTAAAGATAATAGAAGTAGAGGGAGTCGAGGACCACCACGCTAAAGTTGTAGTAGAGGAAATGGGTATAGTGAGTCAACGCGATCCACGTCTCATAGAAGCTACGCGAAGAGTATACAAAGAGCAATACTATAAGGGCGTGATGAAAGTAGATGATCCAGAGTTTAACGGACTACCCGTAAGCAAAGCCAAAGAGCTCATAAGAGAGAAGCTATTTAGAGAAAATAGCGCGTTCCCCTTCTACGAGCTTAACAGGAAAGCATTCTGCCGCTCTGGCGGAAAGATAATAGTAGCCAAGATCCGGGGACAATGGTTCATAGACTACTCTATTCCATGGTGGAAAAACGAAACCAGAGAGTATGTAGATAAAAAGCTCCTAATAGTGCCAGATAAGTATAAGAAGGAGATGCTAAACGCTATAGACTGGCTTGAGCGCAGACCCTGTGCTAGGAGAAGAGGTATTGGTACAAAGCTCCCATTCGACCCGGACTGGATCATTGAGAGCCTAAGCGATTCAACGATCTACATGGCCTTTTACACCATTGTACACATAATTAGGAGATACGGTATAAGGGCAGAGCAGCTTAAGCCTATGGTATTCGACTACGTGTTCTACGGGGTAGGAGATCCTACAGAGATCTCGTCAAGGACAGGGATCCCGGTTAAAGCCCTAGAGGATATGAGGAAAGAGTTCACGTACTGGTATCCAGTCGACCAGCGGCACACGGGTATCGCGCATATAAGTAATCACTTATCGTTCTACGTGTATCACCACGTAGCGCTTTTCCCGCCGGATAAGAGGCCGCGAATGATAACGCTTAACGAACTGGTGATCAGGGAAGGAGCCAAGATGAGTAAGAGTAAAGGAAACGTTATACTTCTAAGGGACATAGCCGAGAGGTATTCAGCAGATCTCTTCAGGCTATATGCCGCTGGAGCAGCCAATTTAGACTCCGTGCTTGACTGGAGAGAGAAAGAAGTATCTACTGTACTCGATTCTCTACGGAGATTCGTATCCTTAGCTAAACAAGCAGTCGAGGCTAAGTGCAGCGATCAAAATCCCAGCTTAATGGTTGATAAATGGTTTACGTCTAGAGTCAACAGGCTGCTACTAGAAGCTACTAATTCGCTGGAGAGAGTGGAGGTACGAGAGTATATACAGAAAGCGTTTTACCAAGTACTATCTGCTATAGACTACTACCGAGAGAGAGTAGGAGAAGACAAGGCTATCTGCATGGTCAAAAACTTCCTTGACAAGTGGGTTAAAGTGCTAAATCCAGTTATACCCCACGTTACAGAGGAGATATGGGAGTGGATGGGAGGTAAAGGATTCCTATCAACTAATAGCTGGCCTAGGATAGTTCCAGAGTCTATTAACGAAGAAGCCGAGGTATTAGAAGATATGGTCAAAGACCTTATAGATGACCTCAAGAACGTCTTAAACGTTGTGAAGCCTGTGAAGGGACACGTCTACATAATAGTTGCTAGTCCCTGGAAAAGAGAAGTCATTAGAATGCTTATCGAGGGTAAAAGTTACAAAGAAGTCATTAAAACTATGAGAGAGAAGCACGGTTTAGCTGGGAGAGAGAAGGAGATTTTGCTAGTCATTCAGCAGTACAGAAGAAGCCCTGATGCTAGATTAGCTTTAACCACAGCCGAGAAGGAGTACCAAGTCCTTGTTGAAGCCAGAGAATATATTGAGCGTAGAATAGGGCTATCTGTTGATATACTATGGGAGGAGGAAGCAAGGGAAAAGAATATTCCTAAAGCCGATAAAGCATATCCGCTGAAACCCGGTTTCTACATAGAGTAGAGGGTAGAAAGAAATAGTCCCCTAAACCGGTTTTTAGTAATTAATATAGCACCGTTATAACACACTATACTATGCCTACGTATACGCTGTTTGTTTAGACGTAGATGAAGCTAATAGCCCGGTATGTGGGCAACTAAGGATGAAGAGCATACTCATCCGTAACGCGAAGATCCTGGTTGGCGATGAATTCACAGAAGCCTACGTTCTCGTAGAGGACGGAATAGTAAAAGCTATATCTAAGACTAAACCTGGAGAAGCAGATCAGGAGATCGATGCCTACCACCAACCCCTTATACCAGGAGGCATAGACATGCACGCACACGTCTACGACCCGGAATACAGAGATAATGAAGATTGGAGAACCGGGAGCTTAGCTGCTCTCTACGGTGGAATAACTACTATCTATGATATGCCGCTACGCCTATTCGTGGATACAAAGAGCGCTGTCCAGGAAAAGATCAGAGAGGCCTCCCGTAACTCCTATGTAAACTATGGGATTATTGCTGGCTTCTTTAACGAGAACAACTACAAGAGGATAATCGAGCTTGCTGAAGAAGGGATCAGAGGCTATAAGGTGTTCACCACCCGGCCCTTTAAACCCGATGAGTTGTATTATCCAGTTATCCTAGAAACCATAGCAAACGTGAATGGAGTAGCCGTGATCCATGCGGAAGACGATGCTCTAGTAGCATATGGGGAAGCAAAGTATAGGGTACAGAACGACCCCCTAGCATGGCATCTACACAGAACAGGGTACGCGGAGGCATCAGCAATCCTCAGAATAGGGTATATAGCGCTAGATGTAGGTGCACATGTACACATAGCACATCTAAGCAGCAAAGAGGGAGTAGAAGCTATAGCTCTCTTAAAGAGGAGGAAAGCTAGGATAACAAGCGAGGTATGCCCTCACCACCTATACTTTACGCATAGAGATGTTGATAGATATGGATCCTACCTTAAAGTAGCACCTACTATTAAGTCTAGCGAAGATAGGGAAGAGCTGTGGAACGCTCTCTCAGAAGGCCTCATAGAAGCATATGCAAGTGATAACGCTCCAGCACCTCGAGAGCTCAAAGAAGCAGATGTATGGAGCGCTTGGAGCGGGATACCGAGTCTCGAGGTAATGATCCCATTTCTCTACACGTATGGCGTGCTTCAGAGGAGAATTAGTTTCCAGAGATTTATCGATGTAACCAGCCGCAACCCTGCGAGGATCATGGGGATCTATCCTAGTAAGGGGGAGTTGTGCGTAGGGTGTGATGCTGATTTAGTTGTCATAGATACGAGAAAGCCCGTGAAGTATAGTTCTACTAAACACCACCACAAAGTAGACTGGAGTCCCTGGGATGGACTGTACTTCTATGGTACACCGATCCACGTAGTCATAAATGGAGAGCTCATGCTAAAGGATCGCGAGCTAGTAGGAGAGCCTGGAAAAGCTAAGTATGTTAGAAAAAGAGCTAAGTCTAGGGAGCTAGCACGGTAAAAGAGC
>QMWW01000025.1 GCA_003661825.1 Thermoprotei archaeon | reverse complement strand
TCCTTAAGGAGAAAGGATACAAGCTTGAACTAGGTCCTCACTCTGTGCTACTAGATCATAGCGAAGTACTCAGTATTAGCGTTATGGGGAGCAGTAGTAGAGAAGCCATCATCATAGCACACTACATCACGCCGTACTATAGGGTTGAAACCCTGAACATAGACAACGAAGAAGCATATCTAAAAGAGCTAGTAAAGGTTAAGTATAGCGGCGAGAAGTGGAGCATACCTGTAAACCCAGTTATAGTTCTAGCTTTCAGCGAAGATTTGGTGAGGATCCTGGAGAACTATCGAGATAACTATCCAGTCTCTGATGGAGAAGACTTAGTTAAGGAGTATAGGCGTAGAAACCCGGGCTATGCAGAAGTGCCAAGGCTCCTCCTAGCTAGATTTCTCGAAAAGCTAGATCTCGCTAAGTAGCTCTTCGCTACCTATCCTAGCGCCGCAGTATGGGCAGAACGTAGCTGCTACTGGAAGCTCCCTACCACAAACACTGCATTTACCACGGCTGTTCTCCATTACTCTTTCGTACTCGCGCTTAATATCGTCAACAGTTAAGTGCAGGTATATCTGCGTAGTCTTTATATCGCTATGTCCAAGTATCCTCTGCAAAGAGTAGAGACTAAGACCTTTTCTCAGAGCATTTGTAGCAAATGTATGCCTAAATACATGGGGTCTTACCTTATACCCAGGTATACCAGCACGTTTTGCCAGTGTTCTAAGACGCTTATAGAGACCAGTATATGTAAGAGGAATAATCCTGTCTTCGGGTTTCAACGCATTCATCTTTATCCAAGCTCTCAGTAGCTCTAATACGTCGCTAGTAACTACCACTACTCTCTCGCGTCCATACTTAGTTTCTCTAACTCTAATCAACTTGTTGCTAAAATCTATGTCCATAACCCTAACTCCAAGCAATTCCTTGCTCCGAAGACCAGTACTTAGTAAGAGCTTTAGGAGAAGTAGGTCTAAGGGGTCACGTACAGCTTTAACTAGCCTGCTAACTTCCTCGTCGGATAACACGTGTATTCTACGGGGAGGCCTCTTAACTTTAGGAATCCTTATCCTTAATCCAAGCCATTCAAAGAATCTATTAAGGAATAGAGTATAGTAGTGTAGCGTGGTTCTCCTAGCTTCGTCTCCAGCAACTTTATTGTGCTTGAATCCATTACGCAATCTCTCGTTCTTCCATGATATAACGTCTCTCAGCTTTACCTCTCTTAACGGCTTATTACCTATGAACTCTAGGAAATCCTTGATTGCTGCTTTATAGGCTTTAACCGTATCTCTGCTTGCACCAGTAGACTCTAGCACTGCTAAAAACTCTGCCAGTATCTCGTCGTTATCTAGTTCTAGTATGCCTTCAGGAGCGCTACCTAGATCAAGCTTAGTCGGCAACCCCTCTCTCCACAATAAGCTAGAAGAACGCTGTTTTTAAACATCGTGGATCCTGGAATACCCCGATATAGCCTATCATCATACCACGAGAAGCTCACCCTATAACGGGTTCTTTACGAGTTAACGTTATAGCCCAGTCTCGATACTCACTAGTTAAATTGAGATGAAGAAGCTAGGCAGATCCCTTACCCACAAGGGGATGGGGTGCTCGCGCGGGACTGATCAAGTACTCTACTCTGATGACTACATTCCTAAGGAGGTAGCGTATCAGATAATCTATACCTAAATTTTGATCTAATTTATCAATAGAAGCGTAGAGACCCTTTACCTGGTGCTACACAGTTCTTACGAGCAAATAAATTAGTAAACAAGCCGTTTGCTATACTTAAAAAAGATAAGCTTTTCCACTGAAGAGAATTCATGTACTCTATATTATCTCGCTCATTTTACCTTCAATCATCTTCTTAGCGTCTTCAACACTGATTGGTAGCGGTTTTTGCTTGGATAGATCCTCTATTAGGAGAGATGGGTTATTTATGTATGCTTCTCTATCTCTACCAGTTTTAGCGTATACTCTATATGCTTTACCTTTGTGCACCACTACAGCATCTAAGATCCAGTCACCAGCTCTAGGCTCTACTGAGGCTAGTCCTACACTGCCTCCAGCTCTGTCTATGAGCTTAAACACGACGCCACCAGAAGCCATATCGCCTATTGGGTCGGCTGAAGCTACCAGCCCAGCTATCTCGGATTCTTCCTCCCGCTTCTCTACGGTCTTTGCTTCGACTTCTACGGCCTCTGTCTTAGCTGTTTCTACTTCTTCTCTACCAGCTTCTGCGAAGCGTTTTAGTACTTCTTCTAGTTTCTCCTCGACAACCTTCTTAGTAATTCTATTCACTTCTTCATCTGATTGTCTTTTAAAGAACTCTACTCTTAGGGTATCGTAGTCCCACTTAATTCTCATATCCTTTGGATCCATCCTGTACTTTACTCTTATCCTAACCGCATCGCCTTTATCCGATTTGAGGCTATCGACTAGTATGTAGTAGAGGAGAGAATTGATCTCCGCTGCTGCTCTAGCGATTTCTCTAGCTAGTTCTCTGCTTTGCTTAACGTAATCTCTAAGCTGAGCAAATAGCGTTCTACGAAGCTTATCAGCGTATGCGCCAGCAATCACTATTCCAGTATTTACCTCGTTCTCAATAACTCCTTGTTGAGAACTGCTTTCCGGGGAGGACATGAGCATATACACCCATACCACTTAGCTACAGGGTTTAACGGCTTATGCTAGAGTATATAATTACTATATTTTAGTTAAATATATTTGCCATAGCCATACTATCTAACAAGGTATAGGTGTATATGTCTTGGTTGAAGATCTACTGATATATGCTATAGACTATGCAAAAGAGCTAGGGGCTACATACGCTGAAGCTAGGTATCATAAGAATACGGGTGAAAGCATAGTAGCTAGGAATGGATCTATTCTTGGGATTGGGAGAGAGGTACGAGAAGGCATAGGTATACGGGTTATAGTAGACGGTACACTTGGTTTCACAGCTATTAACACGCTTAGACGCGAAGACGTAAAAGAAGCAGTAGAAGCGGTTGTTCAACAAACAAAACACCTATCTAAAACCGTGAAAGACAGAATAGAGTTTGCAGATGCCAAAATGGGGCGTGCACGTTATGAAGCTATTGCGAGAAAACCGTTTGAATCGATGAGCATAGATGAGAAAATAGAAATGATCTCTGAGTTATGGAAGAGGGTATCAAGCGTTCCACGCGAAGCAAAGCTCAGCGTACTACTTGTGCAGTATGGCGAGAACCTCGAAGAAAAAGTAGTAGTTAATAGCGATGGAGCCTTCGTTGTAAGTAGGATTCCACGGATCACCCTATACTATAATCTAGTTCTAAATCACCCAGTAAAAGGCACTATACAGCGATGGGAGCTTTTAGGTGCAAGTGGAGGGTTAGAATGGATCAATGAGTGGAAGCTAGATGAAGTCTTACCAGAAGATACTAGTACCTACGAGAAACTATTGCTCACAGCTGTTACTCCTCCACAAGACTACGTAGACGTAGTAGTGGGAAGCGAGATCGTTGGATTAATAGTACATGAGAGCTGCGGGCACCCTAGCGAAGCCGATAGAATCCTTGGACGCGAAGCTGCACAAGCAGGTAAGAGCTTTATAAAGCCGGGAATGATAGGGGAGAAGATAGGTAGTGAATACGCTACTGTGATCGATGACCCAACTATACCTGGTAGCTATGGATTCTACCTATACGATGACGAGGGAGTACCCGCAAGGCCCAGGTATCTCTACAAAGAAGGAGTGATCTACGAACACCTCCATAATAGGTGGACGGCTAAGGTATATGGTGTTGAGAGCAATGCCTCAGCTAGAGCAATGGACTATAGAAGCGAGCCGATAGTGAGGATGGCTAATACCTACTTAAAGCCTGGCAACTACAGGTTTGAAGAGCTGATCGAAGATGTAAAGCTAGGAGTATATATGAAGAGCTATATGGAGTGGAATATAGACGACGAGAGGTGGAGTCAGAGGTACGTAGGGCTCGAAGCCTACCTTATAGAAAACGGGGAACTTAAGGGGTTTGTAAAGAACCCTGTACTAGAGATCACAACTAGATCCTTCTATAGCAGAATAGATGCTGTCGGCAGGGATCTCAGGTTTTATGCTGGAACTTGTGGTAAAGGTGAACCTGCGCAAGGAGTACCGGTCTGGTTTGGAGGCCCCGATGTTAGACTTAGAAGGATAAAGCTGGGGGTGTCTACATAATGCATGGATCCCCACTTATAGATACGTGTTCTAGACTAGTAGAAGGAGCTGTAAGTAGAGGATTCGATGAGGTAGCTATACTAGCTACCAGAACTGATAGAACGATGGTTAAACTAGCTAATAGCCAACCATCCGTTACACAGCGCTGGAGAGGAATCTCGCTTAGCATGTACTTGGTTAAGGAAAAGAGGATCTTCATACTAGAGTACAGACCTGCTGGTGGAGACGTGTCTGAGAAAGAATTCGATACTATACTAGAGCATGCTACAGTTGTACAAGAATCGCCGTTTTACGCGCCGCTTCCAGAGCCTAAGCCCGTGGAGAAGATTGAAGGTGTAGTAGATAAGAGGGTACTCGAGTACATTAGGGATCCTGTGGAGTTAGCTGAGCTAAGCATTGAAGCCGCTCATCGCGAGAGAATAGACTACGTTGCTGGAACAATAGACTTATGGTATACGGAGAAGGCGCTAGCCACGTCAAAAGGCGTTGCACTAGAGGAAGGCCTAACCGGTCTTCAAGTTTACTTAAGGGCATTTAGCGAACCCGATGGAAGCGGGCAGTGGAGTACGTGCAGTACCTCCATTGATATAAGGGAGATTGAGAAAACCTCTATAACGGCATCACGGTATGCTGCAGAGTCTAAAGGCAGGAGATCAGTAGAACCCGGTAGGTACGACGTAGTTCTATCACCGCTAGTTTTCGGCAACATACTAAATCTCGTAGCAAGGATGTCCTCAGCATTCAACGTATTCACGGGTTTATCGATATTTATGAAGAATAAGCCTGGGGACCAAGTGGCTTCAGAGAGGCTTACGCTAATAGATGCACCACGCGATAGAGAGCTGCCGGGAGCTACGAGTTTCGATGATGAGGGGGTACCGACGTATAATAAGCCTATAATCGATAAAGGCGTACTTAGAACCCTTCTACACAACTCTAAGACTGCCAGCAAGCTCGGCGTAAACACTACTGGAAACGCGGGATGGATCTCCCCGCGGCCATGGAACCTAGTAGTAGAGCCTGGAAGCTATAGCATCGATGAACTCATCAGAGAGGTTAAACGAGGATTACTCATAACGAACAACTGGTATACAAGGCTGCAGAACTACGTTGAAGGCGCATTCTCAACTATTACTAGAGATGCGCTCTTCCTAATAGAGAATGGAGAGATAGCTAGGCCGGTAGAGAAGGTCAGGATAGCGGATAGATTGCCGAGTTTTCTGAAAAACATAGAGGCGTTAGGAAGAGAAGCTCATAGGATAATGTGGTGGGAGGTCAGAATACCCTCAAAGCTCCCCTACGTGCTAGTGAGAGATGTAGGTATTTCTAAACACATGCTCTAGATCTAAGTAAACCTATTTTTAGCTGAAAACTACTAGAAATACACTAGATATAGAGTGTTTACAGCGTGGTTAGAGTGGATAGCAAGCACGTCCACTTTAGCGGAGTAGTAGTTAGTTTTGAGGAAGGAGAAGATAAAGTGCTATATATTCAAGGCTCTATAAACGAGGAGAATACAGCTTTCTACTTATTAGTTCCGGAGGAAGTGTATAGAAAATACGCAGTAAGCGGGATAGGGAAGTGGATTGAGGGCGAGGGGGTAGTGGTTTCTGAAAATCCCCCTACAGTTAAGTGTTTAAAGGTGGAATGAGCTATGAACGGTGAAAAGCTTCTCAGATTACCTCCCCGTATCAAAGTGCTTGAAGCTATAGGCAGTATCGGCGATGGAAGAATCACAGTTGTAAATGATAGAGAGGCTAGGGTGCTATCCAGCCTGGGAGACAGGGAGTATAGAGTAGTAATAGAGAGGCTTGACAGCAGCAAGTACAGAGTCTATAGTAGCGATAATGGCACCATCTATAGAGGCTACATTGGATACCCTATCATAGCGTTCCTCATGCTGAAAGGAGTTATACCGATTGATAGAGACGTTATGAAAGCTATGACGGGTATTCCGTGGAAGGAGCTTAACGAGAAGTACAAGAAATACAGTATTGTTGAAAGAATAGTTATGGATAGAGCTGAGCGGATAGGTGTACCGCGTAATATAGTCAACGACTACATAAACATCGTTATGAAGAAGCTTAGAGTAATGAAGCTCTTTTTCGATGAAAAACTCAGTAAATAGTTATCCTGCCTTTATCCACTTTGAAGTATTTCTCGCTTAGTAGCTTTGATAAAACTATGCGTGCCCTCGACTTATCCAGTCCTAATTCGCTGGTGAGAACTAGGACTGCATCACGGATTCTAAGCTCACCATACTCTATTATGGCTCTCCTAAGCACTTCATAGGCTCTCCCATAGACTCCAAAAGGCCTCTCTTCGACTATAAACTCTAGTCCTCGAAGTCTTAGCCTGTATTTCTCCATTGTATCCGTGAAGTGTAGCTCATATAAGTTGTTACTAAGTTCTTTAAGATATACCCGGGAGTAGTACCTAGGTACTCGGAGTTTGTTACTGGGTGTAACTGTTAGTAGAACGTTTCTAACATATGTTTTCCTAGGAGGTTTACTAGGCTCTATGAATACTAGGCTAGAGATCCCTGGTGGCAGGCTCTTCAGGGGTTTGTGGGTTATCGTGGCGTTCTCTCCTACTAAGCTAGCTACTCCCGTACGTACTAGGTAGTTGTTTTCATCAACAACCAGTACTCGTTTGTTAATGGCATTGATACCCATTGCTATTAATCTAAGCTTTAAGTTGAGGTAATGACTCACCAGAACCTTTTTTCCCTCGAATAGCGCTCTCAAGATTCCCAGCAAGTTTTTGCCCCAAGTGTAGTCCTTAGTACTGATATAGATTAGAACACTCTTTAACCAGTAGCTCTGTATACATTAACCATAGCGGCACGGCTTCGGTGGAGGCGATCTATGTGATCGAGCAGTATCTAGGGTGGATAAAACAGCTTGAATCAGCTTTAAGGGAATGGAGTAGTGTGAGAGTTAGCGGGTCGTTTAGGTCTATTGTAGTAGCTGGTATGGGGGGAAGCGGTATAGTAGGTGACTACGTCTACGCGCTTTCGAGCGTTTACGGTAAAACACCAGTAGTAGTTGTTAAAACCTATAGTGTTCCAAGCTTTCTCAGCCGGGAAGACTTGGTACTAGTGATTAGCTATAGCGGTAATACTATCGAGACTTTGAGGTTCGCCGAAGAAGCTAGCGAGAAGAGCTCTAGTATAGTGGTAGTTACTAGTGGGGGATTGCTAGAGGAGTTTGGTAGGAGGAAAGGCTGTACTGTGCTACTAGTACCTAAGGGTCTGGTTCCTCGGACTAGCCTACCTTCTATGCTCTACAGAGTCCTCGGTTTTCTAGATGTTAGTGGCTATACGGTAGTACAGCGTAGCTATGCGGAGGAGGCATACGTGTTTATCAGAGAGACAATAGCAGATATACGCGAAGAATCTGTAAAGATAGCAGAGTTTGTTCATAGGAATAGAGGCTTGCTAATACTTGCTGGCCATGCTTCCCACGGACCGCTCTTGATTAGGGGTAAGAACGAGTTTAACGAGAACTCGAAGATCCCGGTGAAGGTAGAGATAGCTCCTGAATGGATGCATAACGATATTGTTGGATGGGAGAAGCCCTATCCCGGAAAGTATACTGTTTTATCAGTAGTGGATCCCGATGACTACACAGGGCTAAAACTAGTAGAATACATGGAGGGCGTATACAGTGAGCACGGATTTCCCCTGTATAGAGTAGTGCTTAGAGGTGGTAGCTATCTAGCTAAGCTCTTGTACGGTAGCCTTCTACTGGGTTTAGCTAGTGCTAAACTAGCAGAGCTTAGAGGCCTAGACCCGCTTGTAACGGAGTCTATCAAGAAGTACAAGGAGGCTTCGCGCACTATCTATAAGTGCTAGGTTTTCGAGAAGAGAAAAGCGATTAGCCCTACTAGCATGGAGTACAGTGTGTACCTCCTCGACCTCTCGAGGGTAGCCTTATTATCTATCTCGGCTACCGCTTTAAGCATGCTGTACCCGTATAGTATGCTAGCGATAGACATTAGGGCGTAGTAAGCCTTGGTAGTCCCGGCTAGTATCCCTGTTAATACTCCGAGTATAGGTGCCGCTATTGCTAGTAGCGCTATAATCTTCCTAGCTACTCCTATACCGAATCTTATCGGTATGGTGGCGTAACCACATGCCTTATCCCCTTTTACATCCATTACCGCTTTCAACACCTCCCTACCCAGTGAAGCTGTGAATATTGTTAGGGAGAAGAGAGCTGCTAGGGAACCGTACCCGCTGGGCATTCCGGCTACAGAGTAGCCGTAGATTATTGGAGCAGTAGTTGCGAGAGGGACTAGTAGCTGGCTCCACCAGTGCTTTCTAGAGAAGCTGTAGGCGAAGGCTATTGCTCCGTATACAGCTGCTACAGCTACTGCTAACGGCCCTATAGCGGTGTTTATGAGCACGGCTATAGCTAGTAGCGCTATGCTGAGAGTGAGCGCTTTCACGGGATCGGCTCTTCCACTGGGTATGGGCTTCCACGGCTTGTTGATCGCATCTACCGATCTATCGGCTACGTCGTTTACAGTCATAGCGGCTGCTGTACCGCAGAACCCCGTTATAAAACCTATGGCTAGTACTAGTGGGTTTGGAGACCACTTAGTGTAAACAGATACTGCGAATACTATGCCTAGACCGGTCATGGTGGTGTTAAGTGGTCTGATCAGCTCTAGGTATGCTTTGAGCCCCATTACCGTTCCCGCTCTTCCTGCTTGCTATACGCCTACCTAGTAGTGCCACTAATACAATAAATCCTATGGCTATAAAGAGCTTGTACTCTCCTCCGGGCTGTAGAGATGCCAGAACATCTAGGATCGCTAGAGCGTAGATTAGCGATGATGCAAATCCGTACTTGTAGATAGGGGTACCGCTATCTAATAGCTTTATAGCTCTGAGGGAGAACCAGTACATTAGTGCTAGTACGGCGATCGGGATTAGTGGGTGCGGCATCGTATAGGGTGCAGCAAAGAATATTATGAAGAACGCTAGCCCCCAGAAGAACCAGTACAGACTGTACTTTACCGGCGTAATACGGGGGGCTTGTGTTCTAGCTATTTCCTCCAGCGATCCCCTCCTAGCGAGTAGAATGAGGAGTGCTATCACCGCTATACACAGTATGTATAGGTGTATGCTAGCGGTATAGGGTGTGGCTAGGTTAAGGATGAGTGTTACCGCGCTTATCAAGCCTACGAGTACGGTGCAGGTTCTTCTACTTAACCAGGCTTTACTCTCTACCTCGCTGTAGAAAGCTTCAACCAGCGCTATAGGTACAGCTATACTCCAGAGACTGTGGAATACGGCTAGGTAGCAAGACCATACCCAGTTTACACCAAGCCATCTACCGTACACTCCGTACTCTCCTAAATCCTTCCACTCGGGGTTGAAGAATGTCTCTACAGCTAAGCCTTCCTCGAGTACTCCATAGGCTAGGCCCAGGAGTAGTACTGATGTAAACCCTAGCTTTCTCCTAGCTCTGTACTCGCGTATTAGTAGAGCACCTGAGCCATATAGGGAGAGGAGTATTGCTAGGCTAACCGGGTTTACGAACTGCCATGGAGGAGTAGCTGTAGTTAAGAGCTCGGCTACAAGAGGAGAGAGAAATAACAGCATAATACTAGCTTTTACCCAGGGCTTCAACTACTCATCCCACTAAGACTAGTGATCCAGCTGTAATAAATGTTTTATCCCACTATAGGGGTAGACGACTACTAGGGATACTAGGAGATGATGATACGACGGTAAACAAACCAGTAGAATGGGATGAAGACCGTTCTCCAAACTGATACCCATTCTCCAATAGAACACTCCTAGAACCAGGTAGAAGCTCTACTAGAAGGAGATAGTACTGTGCGCCGTGGATAGGGCTAGCTCCAGCACCCAGAGATGTACACTGGCTCAGAGCCTAGGGACTCCGCCCCCACCGGGCGCGCAGTGGTAAGCGCCCAGTCCGTCCCCCGAGTGAGTAGCCCTGCGGCATCGGGCTTTTGGGAGCGGCGGGCTAAACCCCTCGGGAGCTAAGCTCCCTCGGGGCTTACACCCCCGCCCCATCAACCCCGTCTTCTACGGGAGCCCTACCCGCCAGAGGATAAACCCCTGGCGGACGGCCGCCTCTTTTCGGGGAGGGGTTCCCGCTTAGATGCTTTCAGCGGTTACCCCCTACGGC
>QMWW01000024.1 GCA_003661825.1 Thermoprotei archaeon | reverse complement strand
GTATAAATAGGGTGGATCAAGATGTTTACTTACGAATCATCTTCTACTGAGAGATCACAAGGTGGTTCAGACGATATTTGTCCAGGCGGACAGATAATATACGATGCTGAATCAGGAGTATATGTGTGTTCTTCTACAGGTGAGGTTATCGAAAGAGTAATTGATGAAAGACAGGAGTGGAGAGCTTTTACCCCAGAAGAAAAAGAGAGAAGAAGTAGGGTTGGAGGACCGTTAACTAGCACAGTCCATGACAGAGGATTTGCAACAGCTATTGATTTTTCAGATAAAGATGCTTCAGGTAAAAGATTGCCTCCAAGGAAGCGATATGAAGTACAAAAACTTAGAAAGTATCAAGCTAGATCTAGAGTTCAAAGTAGTATTGAAAGAAATCTAGCCCAGGCTATGAACGAGCTTGACAGGTTAGCGGATCTCCTCCATTTACCTAGAAACGTCCGTGAAGAAGCGGCACGCATATATAGGTTAGCAGTTGAAAAAGGGCTTGTTCGAGGAAGAAGCATAGAAAACGTTGTAGCAGCAGCCATATATGCTGCATGTAGAGAGCTTAAAGTTCCGCGCACTCTCGACGAAATCGCAAAATATACGCGAAGCGCTAGGAAAGACATAGCTAGGTGTTATAGGCTTCTGCTCAAGGAGTTAGACATCAGAGTCAAAACCAGCGACCCTATAGACTTCATACCTAGAATAGCTCATACACTCGGTTTAACTGGCGGAGTGATGAAGAGAGCGGCAGAAATACTTAATATAGCGCGAGAAAGAGGTGTAACAGCAGGGAAAGACCCAGCGGGATTAGCAGCGGCCGCGGTCTATATAGCAGCACTAGAACTTGGAGAGAGAAGAACACAGAAAGAAGTAGCTCAGGTTGCTGGCGTTACTGAGGTAACAGTTAGGAATAGGTATAAAGAACTAGCTAAAGAACTTGGGATAGATCTACCACAGCAATAAGCTAATCAGGGCCCGAAAAACAGTGTACTTAAATCCTCTTCGACCTATAGCTATTTCGCTCTAATCTATTATCATAATGTTTTCTGGCGAAAATCCGAGCTCTTTTGTTAAGATCTCCTTAACGCGATGCCTATGGTCACCCTGGAGTTCTATTCTTCCCTCTTTCACCGTACCTCCTGCTGCTAGCCTAGACTTCAAGATCTTAGCTATGCGTTTAAGTTCACTCTTATCGTTGGAAAGCCCCTCTATAATAGTAACTTCTCTACCAAACTTTCGCGTGTCAAGTTTTATTTTAATAACCTGTTCCTCTCTTATCAGCTGTTCACATAGCTCAGGGGGTAGCCCTCCACATATAGATGCGAAGTCTTCATGCATATTTTATTCCAACCTATACGTCGATAATGTCTACTTTATATAAGGTGCAGAGTCGTTTATAAAGGTTAAATACGATATACTTTCTAAGCCCTTCGAGAAGTAGGTGTTACATAATGGGCGTCAAATATAAGTGTGGAAATTGCGGCAAAGTATTTGACGAAGAAGAAATGAAAGCCTATGGAAGATACTATGTTAGATGCCCTCACTGCGGATATAGCATTATATACAAAGTAGCCAGAAGCTATAGAATAGTTAAAGCTATCTAGACTCGAGTAATCCAGTTATTTCAAGTACAAGTTTTGATGCCAGCAAACTCGTTATATCGTTGACGTCTACGAGTGGATTAACCTCAACTATATCAGTGGCTATTAGTTCCTTAGCGCTATGCATTACTTTACTAATAACACTAAGTAGTTCTAAAGGCGTTAAACCTAGAGGCTCCGGATTAGATACACCTGGGGCATATGATGGATCTACTACGTCCATGTCGATACTCAGGTAAACACTCTCTGTATTAAGATTTATTGGGTTTTTAGCGAGTAAGTGTTTAATGCTATATATTTCTACTAGGTCGTTTTCCTCAGCAAATCTAAGCTCTTCTTCGCTAAAAGCTCTCGAACCTATGTAAGTTATTGGGATCTCAAGGTCTTCTACTATTCTTCTCATAACAGTTGCATGATTATATCTAGAGCCGAGATACTTGTTGCGTAAGTCTAAGTGGGCATCGAAAACCACTACCCTGTCTATTCTATCTCTAAGCGCGCGTAGAATTGGGTATGTTATAGTGTGTTCCCCGCCTAAGAAAAACACTGATTTGATACTTTCTTCCTCAAATATTCCCTTGGCAACTTTAAGTATACTGTCGAAGACTCTTTCTAGGTCACCAGGTGCTATAACTACGTTACCCAGATCCCTGAAACTTATGTTGTCTAGGGGTCTTTCCGAAAACACGGCATAGAACTCGATATTGCAGGAAGCATCTCTAATCCTCGTAGGTGCAAATCGTGCTCCTGGTTTATACGTTGCCGTCTGGTCTAAAGGTACGCCCACTATCACATATCCCGAGTTCCTGTCCTCGCTACATCCAAATATACACGTTTCTTGAAGTAGGTGCTTCCAAGGAGCCATGGCGGATCACTTAGATGTCGGCTATCAAAGAATATAAGGTATAATGCCTTTTAATCCATACATAAGGCTTACTGTACTGAGCGTCTTACTAGATGCGTAGTGGCTGGTTTAGCATGGAGCTTAAAAGTAGAGATATCTACGAAATACTTAGCGATCTCGCAAAACGTCGTGGCCTTTTCTGGCCCTCCTATGAAATCTACGGGGGAGTAGCTGGATTATATGATTTTGGGCCTGTCGGGGTACTAATAAAGCGTAATATCATCGAAGAGTGGCTCTACTGGTTGGTGTACAGTACTGGTCTAGTAGTTGAGATCGAAACACCTATAATAACGCCTAGAATAGTGCTAAAAGCCAGCGGACACGAGGATCATTTCACAGATCCCATAACGGAATGCACAAAATGCGGAAGAGTATTCAGGGCGGACCATGTGGTAGAGGAGCAAACAGGTATAACTGTAGAAGGATATTCTATGAGTGATATATGGAAGGTCATGATTGAAAATAACGTTAGATGCCCAGAATGCGGTGGTCAGTTAACAAAGCCACAGCCAGCTCTTCTCTTATTTAAAACAGAGATAGGACCATATAAAGGAGCACCTGGCTATATAAGGCCGGAAGCAGCACAGGGTATGTTCGTTTCGTTTAAGAATGTTTTTACCGTTGTAAGGAACAAACTACCACTAGGGATAGCTCAGGTAGGTAAAGTAGGAAGAAACGAAATATCCCCTCGCCAAAGCCTAATTAGGTTACGCGAATTCACTATAATGGAGTTTGAGTTCTTCTTTGATCCCGAGAAATCATATGAAGAAGTCATGAAATACATGGATGAAGAGCTGGAGGAAGAAGAACTATTTGTTTTAACAGCTGATGAGAAATCTAGAGGTATAGATAGGGCATCAAGATATCGTACGCTCGAATTAATTGAGGAAAAAATTGTAAAGAACCCCTGGATGGCTCTCTGGATGGCTAAAGGAAATAGGTTCTTAAGAGAGATCGGTATACCAGGAGATAAGATCAGGTTCGAGGAGAAACTACCCTGGGAAAGAGCACACTACTCTGAGCAAACGTTTGATCAGCAGGTATATACGAGGAAGTTCGGTTGGATTGAAGTAGCGGGATATAGCTATAGAACAACGTACGATCTAGATAGACATATCGAGTTTTCTAGATCTGATCTCTCAGTCTTCAAAAGATATAAAAAACCTGTTGAAAAGCTAGTTAGGAGAGCTATACCTAACCCTATCAAAATCAGAGAATTAGCTAAAGATAAGATGGGTAAGATTATGGAAAACATAAGCTCTATGGATCAGGAAGCTCTTTATCAAGAGCTCATGAGTAAAGGATATATAGAGATTGATGGAGTAAAGCTTGGGCGTGAAGCATTTATAATTAAAGAAGAAAAAGTAAAGATTCATGGCGAAAAGTTTGTACCACATGTAGTAGAGCCTTCTTTCGGTTTAGAGAGAATATTCTATGCACTACTAGAGCATGCCTTGAGTCTGGAAAAAGATAGAATAGTGCTTAAAATTAATCCGAGAATAGCACCATACCAAGTTGCCGTATTTCCTCTAGTCGCTGGAAGTAAACCTGAGCATAGGAAAATAGTCGATATAGCCAGAAGCCTCTATAGAGCACTACTTAAGGCGCGTATTAGAGCTTTTTATGATGAGGAAGGCAGTATTGGCAGAAGATATGCTAGAGCTGACGAAATAGGAATACCATTTGCTTTAACAGTTGACTATCAAACTCTAGAAGATGAAACGATCACGATAAGGTATCGTGATACCCGTGAACAGATTAGAATAAGTATACATGAAGCTTATGATAAACTATTAGAACTCCTTAACTATAAGGGTAAGTTTAAACTAAACTTTGATAAATACCCATGAAATTGATTACCTTATTTAAGAGTGTTTATATTTACTAAGTAGTGATTAATATAGATATGCTATCATTAGGTGGCATAAATATGGGTGGAGAAAGCAAGGAAGGGAGACGGCCAGAAGCTAGTAGCAGGAAAGTAGATGTGTCTAAGCTAGTATCGATAATACCTCCTCCTTCAGAGCTTAAGAAAAGAGAGGAGGAGAAGAAGATTATAGAGAAAAGAATAAGAATTAGATACGATGAATCACTACCAGAAGGTGTTGCAAGACTTTCAAAAGAACTTGCATCCTATTTAGGCATTAATGAAAACGATTTAATAGAAATAGTGGTTGGAGGAAAGAGGAAGTTTGTGTTTAAAACAGTAATAGACGAAAAGGTTGAGGCTAATACCGTTTACTGCTATCCAGAAGAGCTACGCGAGAGAGGAGTAGCAGATTACAGTATTGCGACTGTTAGAAAGCGTTTACAACAGGGTTATTCTTCATGAATAACCTACAGGTAGAAGTTCTAAATAAGTTACGCGAAATAGTTGACGAGTACGAAGAGTTGATTACAAGGATAAAATACTATAAACAGTTAATCAGGGCTGAACCCGAATCCCTTTCTGACTTATTGTCTTCCATAGAGGCTATTTATAATAGAACCGTTGACTTTTTCGAAGAATACAACGGTATTAAGATAGACAATGATGAAATGCATAGGTACATCAGAGCTTACTTGGCATACTTGAAGCTGATAAGCATTCCATATACTGCTGAGCTGCTTAGCGATATAAAGAATTTAATTGAGAGACAGTTCAGCGATAGGTTTTCTAAGGAAGTAGGTAAAATAGCAGACATTACTGAGAGGCTAAAGCTCCTTAGCGAAACTAACAGCTAAGGATTTTAATGAACTCGCCGTGCACGTATCTTTCACGAATACCCGTTATCCTAACTAGTGCTTTACATCCGTCGAAGCCTTTACTAGTTAAACCATGTACAAATACTACTGGTCCGTGGTGTGCAGGGTACCCATAGTACTTGTGCCTACTATATGCTAGGTATACTTCGATGGTTTTACCGATTAGATTCTTTTTCCTCTCTTCGTTAAAAGCTCTAACTAGGTTTTTCAATTTACGTACTAGATCTTCCTTACCAGTTATACTATACTTTACTTTTTCAAATGCTGTACCGGGAAGCCTGATATACTTATATAGAGTTATTTTCTCCAGAGGCAGTGCTGTTAGTTCTTTTACGGCTTTAATCGTTTTTACGTAGACGCTTCTACTCATAAACGGTAAGCCATACATAAGATATACATAAGGTCTTAAACCATGTTTGCTTAATAACTTTACAGCTTGGTAGACATGGTTTACAGTGATGGGCTTACCCAAGATTTTTTCATTGAAATAGTCATCCCCAGTTTCTAATCCTATATGTACGGTGGTATTCTTTAGATATTTACCAAGCAAGCTAGCTACGGCTTCGTTAACTAGGCAAGCTTTAATGTTTTCTATCATTATTACAACGTCTCTCCGTCTAACGGGATGCAGGGTTGAAAGCTCAGCGAGTAGAGCTTCTATGGCATCGAGATTGGGAGCAGGACGGCAAGGGTCAGTTAACGGTTTAGGGGCAACCAATCGGTCTCTCCCGTAATCTAGGAAATCAGGTGCGCTTAACACTATACGTTTAGCTCCGTGTTCAATTAGTTCTACTACCTCGTTAACTATGCTTTTTACCTCCCGTGATCTTGGAGGACCGAACATGTAAGGCACACTACAGAATCCACAGCCAGGTGGAATGTTCTTAGGACAGGTTATCCTCTCGTCTAAATACTTGGATCTACAGCTAAAGCATCCTATGCAGTTTAATCCATATTTTTTCATTAATGGTCTTTGGAAGTTACTACATCCGCGTAGCACTTCCACGTAATACCTCATGGCCTTGTATGAGGGATAAGAGCGCTCTATTGCTGTCCATGGCTTAATCTTTGATAACGTGTCTGAAGGTGTATGCACGGGCTTAGATGATAGTATAATCTTCTTTCCTGATCTGAATGCAAGTCCAGGTATTTTAGCCAGCTCGCTCCAGTCTCTTGCGATCAAAAGGTCTATTCTCTCTAAAAGCATAGACAGGGGGATCTCTGCCTCTCCTACGATTACGCAGTCGATACGTTTGTATGTTTTCAACAACATATTGTACTCGAAACTTGCAGGCCCCCCCACGATTACAGGTCCGCTAAATCGCTTTCTCTCTAATAAAGCGAGTATGTTTTCAAGAGCTCCTTTATCAGTAGACATTATCGATATGGAGATTATGTCATAGCTTGCTATATCGGTATCTTCTCCGAATAGCAGTTCGTAGGCTTTCAGTTCTGTTGTAAATTCTTTTTCCCTAATAATACCAGCTACTATTCTTGGACCCGCGCCAACTACGTCAAATGTGGAATACCTTTTTCCCCGGGCTCTTGCGAGAGCATCTATTACTAGTACCTTCATGGCCTTCAACTGTTTTCTCGCTATCACTACTTTAATAAACCCATACCTAGAATTAGTTCTAGCTTAGAGACATATATATTTGGAAGTGGATGGCTATGTACGGTTACAGTGAGGGATCAATAGCCGAAATAAACATACATGAAAACCTCGTAAACCTGGCGAATATGGCTAGAGATTCTCTTAAGGTCTTCAATGAGATAGTTGACAACTTAGTCTCCGATATAGATGTAGGGAGACTCTATAGTCGAATACTAGAGCTTAAATCCCGTATTGAGGATAACAAGCTGCTGTTTATGGAATACTTGGTGAGGCTAGGTGAGGGACTACCTTATAAGCAGAGTTATGCAACCATCGCTTTAGGCTTCGAGCGTTTTACACAATTGCTTGATGGTGCTTCTTATAGGCTGACTATACTAAAGTCGCGTAGACTAGAGATAAGTAGCGAGATATACCGGTATATTGCTATGTTTAAGGACATAGTTAATGAACAGTTTAGAAATATTTTTGAAGGCCTGAGGCTGCTGTATAGCGATCCTAAGAAAACACTTACAAGGATAAGCGAGGTCTCAAAGCTCGAGAATCGAGCAGATGAAGTATATAGAAATGCTACGTTTAGCTTATACACCGAGTATGGTACTAAAGTGCTCACGTTAATGACTCTAAGAGATATACTAGATTTTATTGAGAATGCTGCGGACTTATTAAGATCCCTGGGTGAAGAGCTACGCTATCTAGCTCTACACAGGATAGTAGTGGGTTGAAGAAAACAAAGTGTAGAGGAGTACTACTATATAATCGAGTAGTGATCTCTGACTACGTATGCGCAAATGAGATGTACTGGAATGGTTATTATGGTTCCTTTCTTGGTGTACAGAAACCTCGATCACGGGATATAAAGGCGCCTCTTGAATTATCCCTCATAGAGGCCCTCTACCTACTTGAAGAAGGCGCTATAGAGGTTTGGGACGGTGAGCAAATGTTTTCTCGAGATGAACTGCTCAAGCGTGGTACCGAGCTTATCCAGGGTTTTGAAGAGCTCTACAGGGTTTATAGAGATCTAAGAAAACGCGGATTTATTGTTAGACGTGGATTGAAGTTTGGATGCGACTATCTCTTATACCGGTATGGACCAGGATTAGATCATGCGCCGTTTGGGGTAGAGGTTGCTAAGATAGACTCCATCTACGATCCAATATCGATAGTGCGGATGGGTAGGCTCTTACATTCTGTGAGGAAGAAGCTGATAGTCGCGATAACTACTGATAATGCTATAGATTACTACCTCTTTACATGGTGGAAACCCTAAAATAGCCTAGGTAAGTATATTAGTATCCTTATATATTACCAATTCAAGGAGTCATTAACCGATCTATAACGCGGGAGCGCTATGTAAACGTGGATGATGATTCTACACTTATACGAGGTGTTGTTTGTTTGGAATCTAGGAAAAGAGGCTCACCCCGTTCTTTTAAACCGAGTAAACAGTCCCAGTATAGGAGGCAAGAATTTAGACATAGGAAACCCGCTCCAATGCCTATAGGCGATAGATGCCATCCACTTTGCCCGCTCTTTAGGTGTACGAGGGGGGCTTTAGTAGTTCTCAATAGATCCTATCGCGGTAGAATGGTTAAAGAAGCATACTGTAGACTTAGTGGAGAGAAGTGTGTAGGCGTTGAGTGCAGATTTGCTGGTTGTAGAATGAATGCATTACTACCTGATGGTAAGTGTGCTAAAGCCTTAGAGAAAAAGATGAAGCTAATCAGCGAAGAAGAACTGTTTAGAGAGATGCAACAAATCGAGGATTATGATGCAGAAGACTTTATGCGCTAGGGTTTTCTGTAAGTTTCACTTTTACCGGTCCACCTTCTATAAAGGTTGTGCTCTACTCCGAGTGCATCCAGTATCTTCCCCACAACGAAATCTATTAGATCGCTTATAGAAGCTGGGTTACCATAGAATCCAGGCGAGGCTGGCAGAATTATAGCGCCCAGTTTGGACAGCTTATAGAGATTTAAGAGGTCGGTTTGTGAGAGCGGGGTTTCTCTAACTACAACGACTACTTTTCTCTTAAGCCTGATCAGCGAGGAAAAAGCCCTCAGCAGGAGGTTGTCTTGTATACCAGTAGCTAGCTTAGCTATGGTGTTTAAGGTGGCTGGAACGATTACCCCCTCATAGGCGAATAAGTTGCTACTACTCGCTATAGAGGCATGCATTTCATTCCATTTAAATACTTGATCCACGCACCTATATTGGTGGAGACTTTTTCCTAGATCTACTCCTTCTTCCAGCTCCGCTATGTTCTTGGCATACTTAGTGTAAACTACGACTACCTTTCTATAATGTTTTGTTAAGAGATCACATAATTCTAAAAGCCTTAATGCATACCTTATTCCGCTTGCTCCCGTGATCCCAATTAAGAGACAGGGGTTTGTCAATCAATGCTCAGCCCTGCGCGGGCTCATCAAGTCTTCAGACCTTTCGAGCCTCAGCATCTAGTATTACTAATGTTTATAACAGCATTATTAAACATAGTGGATGGGCATGGACATTTTTATCAGGTGTATTAGGCTAGACTATCTTATAATATTTCTTAAAAATCAGCAACATATTTGTGGAGATAATATACAATAAATTTCAATTGTGGGTGTTTCACCGGTGTAAACTATGTATGAAGTGGAAAGGCTTGATATAGGGATTAAAGGCCTTAATGAAATCTTAGGCGGAGGAATACCGCGTGGATTCACTATAGCGGTTGTGGGTGAACCTGGTACTGGTAAAACTATCTTCTCACTACACTTTATATCGGCGGGTATAAGCTCTGGTGAGAAGGGGATCTATGTTACTACAGAAGAGAGCCGTGAGAGTATTGTCAAGCAAGCAGAAATGTTTAACTTTAAATTCCGAGACGCCATAGAAAGAGGCGATCTCATAATAATAGATGCGTTAATGGAAGAAAAAGGCGATCCTTGGAGCTTACGTGAACTGGATGTTGATGAGTTACTTTCTAAGATAATAGAAGCTAAGAAAACATTGGGCTACGGTCACGCTAGAGTAGTTATAGACTCGATGAGTGCTTTCTGGCTTGATAAGCCAGCGATGGCTAGGAGGTATAGCTATACAGTTAAGAGGGTTCTATCGAGGTGGGATGTGACAGTGGTCATGACAAGTCAATATGCAGTAACGACTTCTCTTGGCTTTGGCTTCGGGATCGAACATGTAGCTGATGGAATTATCAGATTCCGTAAAGCGGTGATCGGAGGATCTCTTAAAAGATTTCTGGTAGTTGAAAAGATGAGACAAACAGATCACGATAAGCGCGTATTCGAAATAGATATTGTTGATGGGAAAGGTATGGTTATCATAGGTCCGTATACGGTATCGCGAGGTGATCTATCTCTTCCTTTCAGTGTCTTAGCCCGTATCCTTGAGTCAGAGATAAAGAAGGAAAGAGAGCTACTTAGAAATAGCTCAGAATAGGGATTTAAATTCATAATTTAAATCATCAACACCTGGTTGGTATTCGTCTGGATTAGTGTTAGTGAGGTATTTGAAGTACACACATGCAATTTCATGGGCATATTTGTGGAGATCCTTAACATGAACTC
>QMWW01000023.1 GCA_003661825.1 Thermoprotei archaeon | reverse complement strand
TTCTTAGACCTTCACAGCGTTTTATAACCATATAGTGCTAAACAAAATTAGATTTATTATGGTTTTAGGTGTTTAAGGTAGTATTAACAGCAGTGGCGAATTTATTGGTGTAGTATACTATGGTTAAAGCTCCAAAAGGGTTTAGAAGACATACGCGTAAGGTACTTCGTAAGCACGTCAGGGAGAAAGGAGCTATTCCGCCGCTAAGCCTACTGATGACGGAATATAAACTAGGAGATAAAGTACACATAGTAATAAACCCTTCAATACACAAGGGTATGCCGCACAGAAGATATCACGGCAAGACAGGGGAAATAATTGGTAAACGAGGAAAAGCTTACATAGTAAAGGTAAGAATCAATGATAAGGAGAAAGAGCTCTTCATCAGGCCAGAGCATTTAAGACCCGCGGTAACAAGATCTTGAGGTGATATTCTATGGCTAAAGAACTAGACCTAGAAGTGATCGAAGAAAGAGCGCTATCCAATGCTGAAGCATACAAGATACTGAGGAAAATAGTTGATAAGATTGCCGAAAAAGAAGGGGCAGCTCCTCTACTCTTAGTTAAAACCTTAGAGTATCTAAAAAAGACTACAAAAATAGATCCTGATTCAGCTGAAGCGCTCAGAGAGCTTTTATCAAAATACAAGTTAAGAGAGGAAAGCATTATCATGATCATGAATATATGTCCCACTACAGTCGACGAGTTAAGAACTCTACTAGAACTCGAAGAGAGAGTAATCGAAACTGAAACCGCCAGGGAGATCGTGGAAACTATTAGACAGTACTGTAAAGAGTGAGAAAGCCAGGAAAGAGTGGACTTTCCTAGTACGCCCTATTACATTATTATTCTACGATAATTCCTACAAGCCTATATGATAGGATCCGGCCTTACTAGCATTGCATACTAAGCTCGTACAACTATATATAATCCTTCAACACTATTTGTTAAGTAGAAGTACAAGGGTTGAATAATAGTGTATACACCGAGAACTTTTAGCGATAGAAGACATGAGCGAAGATATCCACGAGAACCCGCAATGTATGTTATAGACTTTATGGAAATGGGTAATCCAAGCGATCGCCATGTGGAACATCGTAGTAATCCAGTTGCCCAAGGCATCGGTGTAAAGTACTTTACCTTACTCGAAGCTACTCCTTTACCAGCTATTAGGCTTGAAGTACTTGAAAGAGTTGAGCTAGGGCCTCAATCTAAGGTAAGAAGACTCATGTCAATAAAGTACAATGACCTTACTAGTGTAGCCAAGACTCATTTGCCCGATGCGGTTAAAAAGATCATAGAGGAAAATGAGAAGATCTTCGTTGAATTCTTCAACATAGGTGAACCAGTAAACATAAGGATGCACGTATTCGAGTTACTACCAAGTATTGGCAAAAAAACCATGAGATCCCTGGTAGAGGAGCGGAACGTTAAGAGATTTGAGAGCTTTGACGATATACGTGACCGAGTAAAAATAGACCCTGTCAAGACGCTTTGCGAGAGAATACTAAAAGAGCTAGAAGGAAATGAGAAATACTATATCTTTGTAAAACCGCCAGATAAGCAAGGTATCTACCTAGGCTATCTAGAGAGACTCTATGGTGAGCTCTTCTAACCCGGCTAAGCTTTCTCGAGTTGTTATTCGCTTGAGCTGGCTTCGCTATGCCTCGTATAAAGCCTCCTCCACTACGTAGAAAGAGCTTGATGGTATGGACTAAGAGCTTACTTAGAGAGATAGGAATAAGGCCCCGTAGGAAATATAGCCAGAATTTCATAGTAGATCCAACCGTGATCAGAGACTTTATTGCAAGGCTTCAGCTAGATAAACCATTCATAGAGATAGGGTGCGGTCTGGGCACTTTGAGTTACTACCTATCGCTTAGCGTGAAGAAGAACAACCTCCTATTTGAAATAGATGGTAGGCTTGCAAGCATAGCCGCCGAGATCGTCGTTCCACCAAGCATGGTTATAGTGAGTGATGCACTAGAACATGAATGGATATATGAACAAGTCGTATCAAATGCTCCCTACCACATAACATCTGACATATTAGTGAAACTCTCGAGAACGAATAATGTCAAGAGAGCTATCCTTGTATTACAGGAAGACGTAGTTAACCGTATCACCGCGGATCCAGGGACACCAACCTATGGTAGGTTAACCGTTTTAATAAAAACATTGTTCAAGACGAGTAAGGGCCCTGTTTATCCTCCAAGCTCGTTCTATCCATCTCCAGAAGTTTCGTCTCAAATGATTGTCCTCGAGAGAATCAGAAAATACGATAAGGACATGGAGATGCTAGAGGAAATCACTAGAATACTGTTTAGCAAAAGGAGGAAGAAAGCTATGAAGGTTATAAGTAGAGACCTGGGGGTAAACTTGGATGGCTGTAGGGACGTAAGTATAGCCCCTGATCTTCGTGTATACGAATTGGACCCAGGTGTTCTGCTACGGCTCGTGGAGTGCTTGAAGAAATCAGACTAAGGTTCCCCTGGGGTACTATAGCTGTATTTAGAGATGTTTATAAGCCAGCCGAAGATACATGGTTTTTGATCGATGTATTGGATAGACTTAAGGAAGAGAAAACTGCGCTTAAGCACGAAGTTTGCCTGGATCTTGGATGTGGAACGGGTATACTAGGTATATACCTGCTTAGTAGAGGAGTTTGTAGTCTCACGTTATTTCTCGATATAAACCCTTTAGCTATAGCTAATACAGCGTTTAACTTAGCTATAAACAATCTACATCACCATGCTCTTGTAGTACTAAGCGATGCGGAAGAGGAAGCGTTTGTGAGAGGAAGTGTTGATTTAGTAGTAGCTAATCCCCCCTACCTGCCTAGTGATAAAAGAGGGCCCCAGGACCCGGCCTTAATAGGGGGGAGCAAGGGATATGAAGCAGTAGTACAGTTTATAGATTTCGCGGCAAAAGTGCTCCGTAAAGGGGGGATTCTGCTCATTACTTATTCCTCACTTAGTAACCCGAAGGTTGTTGAAAGCCATTTAATAGAGGATTTCATTATAAGGAAGAAACGGGTTAGGCGGTTTTTCTTCGAAGAGCTTTACGTTGTAGAGGCTGTTAAGAGGTGAAGGTTAGAATAGTCCTGGTAGGCATAGAAGGAGCCGTTAATCTAGGCGTTATAGCCAGGACCTGTAAAAATTTTGGTGCAGATGAGCTTTACCTAGTCAATCCTAAAACTGATCTACAAGAAGCTATGAGATATGCGGCTAAAGCAAGAGATTATCTAGCCTCAGCAACTATAGTTAATTCGTTAGAAGAAGCATTGCATAACGTGGAGCTAGTAGTAGCTACATCGGCTAAAGGCTACAGCTTTGGTGATATTCTTAGACAATCCCTATCTCTCGTGGAATTTACTGACATAGTAAGGAAGGGGGTAGAAAGCATTGCGTTACTCTTTGGCAGGGAGAGTACAGGACTTACGCGGAGTGAGATCTCGTATGCCGACATACTTGTAACCATCCCAGCTAATCCTGAGTACCCAGTACTTAATGTTAGCCAAGCCGTAGCACTGTTCCTCTGGGAAATATGGAAAGTACGAGAAATTAAAGTAGAAAACATACCACCTCGCGCTACTCGTGAGGATCTAGAGGAATTACTACTATTGATCAGAGAGCTTAGTGAGAAAGCAGTAGGTGTAAAAGATAAAGTAAATAGGATAATGGTTGCTTGGAAGAGAGTCTTATTTAAGTCTAGGATGAGCAAATACGAATATAGGCTCATCAAGTACTGGACTAGAAGGATTTTAAATAAACTAAGGCGTCCTTCTACCGCGGATATATGATAGTACCCGGGTTTTCCCCCCTTAGTGCTTTGATCAGGTTTTCAGGCACCTTGTAGTACGTTACGTAGATCTTTATCCTGCTTCTTATAGCTAGCTCTAATGCCCGTGTATCTATTAATGCGTATTCTCCGGGTAGTTTCTTTTGTTCGAGTAACATAGCTAGTTCAGACGCGTTTATAGTGTAGAGTCTTTGCGCATCTCTGTACACTTTAGGGTCCTTGTCGTAAACATAGTCTATAGCGGCTATGTCTACTAGTGTGTCTGCGCCAACAGCCTCGGCGACTTCTACAGCTACGGCTACAGTTGATTGCCCCGGTATTAGTCCACCCATAACTACCAAGTTGTAGTTAGTAATAGCGTTAACCGCTTCTTCGAGGGTTTCAACTACTTTAGGATAAGCGTATGGATAGAGAGCTGATATTAGAAGTAGAGCGTTAAGTCTAGATGCTTGTATGCCTATGTGGTCTAGCCAATAATTAGATTTTACACCCAGCTCTTTAGCCATGCTTATATACTTCCTAGCGATGCCACCACCTCCGGTAACTACTACGTATTTACCGTTTTTTGCTAATTTTTCCAGATCCCCTATGTAGCGTGCTAAAAGCTTTAGCTCCTCGAATACCTTGCCTGTAAGTTTTATCACTATGGGTTTAGTCTGCATATTTTTAACACCACACTGCTACTGCTAGCTCTCTCCTTATAAACCTTATTAGTAGCTCACCAAGATTAAAATACAGTATACCGTCGTATCTATATTCGATGCAGCCTCCTGGGCGTTACGGGGTCGAATATTGTATTGTGTGGAATAATAGGCTTAGTAGGATCCAGTGATAAGTTTCCACTAAAACCTGGGATCATGGTTTATCGTGGATTACTGAGGCTGGAGTATAGAGGTTATGATTCAGCTGGCGTAGGATCGGTTACGAGCAAGGGTGTTCAAATACTGAAGGGTAAAGGAAGCATTAGAGAGCTGGAGAAAAAGCTTTGCCTATCGTGTATAGATGGAGCAATAGTAATAGGTCATACACGCTGGGCCACACACGGAGCACCTAGCGACACTAATGCACATCCACACACTGATTGCAACAATAAGATAGCCGTTGTACATAATGGTATTATACAGAACTATCAGGAGCTTAGAGATATACTCATTGGCAAAGGACATATATTCCGTAGTGAAACCGATACAGAGGTAGTACCACATCTTATAGAGGAAATCTATAGGAGATTAGGAGATTTCTACGAATCATTTAAGCGCGCTATTAGTATGCTTAAGGGTAGCTACGCAATCGTTGTTATAACCAGCTATGAGCCAGATAAACTCTTCTTCGCTAAGAAAGATAGCCCATTGATCATAGGATTAGGAGACGGATTCAACTTGGTGGCTAGCGATATACCAGCTATATTAGAGTACACAAGGTATGTAATAACCCTAAGAGATAACTGGATTGGATACGTCTCATCTAATAAGATATTAATAGAAGATCTAGCTGATAGCAGGGTCGTTGAGTGGAAGAAGCTTGTTAGAACGGTTGAATGGAGTATAGAAGATGCTGTAAAAGGTGGATATCCTCATTTCATGATGAAAGAGATACATGAGCAACCGAGAGCGCTCAAGGAAACACTATATGGCGTTCAGAGAGACCCTGCTATAGTTAAAGCTGTAGAGCTCTTAGCAAGAGCCGATAATGTATACATTACTGGCGCTGGAACTAGCTATCATGCGTGCTATTACTATAGTATACTCTCCTCAATACTTGCTAAAAGACTGGTATATTCGTTTATAGCAAGCGAGTACTCTGTCTATGCAAGCACTGCTGATAAACCAGATGTGCTAATAGTGGTTAGTCAAAGTGGTGAAACAATGGATGCCTTGAAAGCTCTAAGAGCTTTTAAGGAAAAGGGTGTAAGCATAATAGCTGTATCAAACGTAGTTGACTCAGCAATACCACGTGAAAGCGATCTCGCAGTTTATACAAGAGCAGGGCCAGAGATAGGGGTTGCTGCAACAAAGACTTTTACCACACAGACATTGGTTTTAAGCTGGCTTAGTATAGCGCTAGGTCAGGGTACAGGAGCTCTTACTAAGAGTGAAGCTGAATATTACAGAGGCTGGCTTAAGAAATCAGCTGAAATAGTAGCGAAGACTATTTCATGGAACGAGGCTCTAGCGATGGAGCTTGCTGATTGGATGAGAAAGAAGAGAAGCGTATACTACTTGAGCAGAGGAATAGGCGTTCCCATTGCCATGGAGGGAGCGCTAAAACTCAAGGAAATAGCATATATACATGCTGAAGCATATCCAGCTGGTGAGTCAAAACATGGTCCTATAGCTTTAGTTGAAGAAGATTTTCCAGTTATATTTATCGTTCCAGAGCACAGAGAGCTAGAGAAGGCCCTTCTAGGTAATATACAGGAAATGAAAGCTAGAGGGGCCAGTATAATAGGTGTAGCTGCCGAGAGTACTTCTCTCTCTAACTACTTTGATTACTGGTTTAAAATACCGAGTAGTCACTGGATACTTACATCGATCTCCCATATACTACCACAACAGTTGCTCGCATATTATACTTCGGTGAAGCGCGGATTTAATCCAGATAGGCCGCGGAACTTAGCCAAAACAGTTACAGTGGAATAGGTGGTATTTATGAAGAATCTAGTATTGGCTGGTGGAAAAGCGAGTAAAGAGCTCTCAGTCCTAATACCACCTGGTAGAAATAAAGTTCTGCTAAAAGTTCTAGGTAAACCCATAGTATATTATTCAGTCACGAGTTTACAGAGAGTAAATAGATCTGATACCATACTAGTATATAGGGCTGGGGAAGAAGAAGTTTATCGCGAGGCTCTAGCGTATAGCTTAGAACCCATTACTCCAGTTCCACAAGAGAGAGGAAGTACTGTACACGAAGCAGTGCTAGCTGCTTGTCGCAAACTCGAGGATACAGATTATTTCTTCCTATTATTTGGTGACCTCATTATAGAGCCGGATGCTCTAACGCTACTCATATCTACTCACCTATCAGAAGAACCGGATGCAACAGTACTCGCCATTCCAGCTGTTCCTAAACATATCGAAACCTATGGATTGCTTGTGATAAACGAGTATGGATACGTAGAAAAGGTATTAGAACACTCTCCTTATCCAAATAGGTACCCAGTATACATCGTTGGAGGAGCGTATATACTTCCTACATGGATACTGGATCTCCTAGAGAAAGGATTTACCCTGCCCCAAGCATTAGACAGTATGGCCAGGAAGGGGAAGGTAAAAGCTATCCACTGGAGTGGTCTTTGGATCGATATAGGATATCCAGCTGATCTCCTAGAAGCAGTGTATCAGCTTCTATCAAAGCTAAAAGGTGTGGCTATAAGCGACAAAGCAGAAGTAGAGAAAACGGCCGTGATCGAGGGACCCGTGGTTATTGAGGAAAAAGCGTACATAGATCACTACACAGTCATTAAAGGACCCGCATACATAGGTAGAGAATCGTTCATAGGTGCTCACAGCTTCATCAGAGAATACGCTGATATAGAGGAGAAGGTGAGGATCGGCGCCTATAATGAAATAAAATATTCAAGTATACAGCCCTATGCAGAATTTCATAGTAGAGTAATAGTTATGAACAGCATAGTAGGTGAAAGAGCAGTACTCGAATCAAATATAACTACACTAAACATAATTATGAATGAAGAAAAAGCAATCAGACTACGTACACATTTAGCAGAAAAACTAGGAAAAGAAATAAAGAAAATGGGAACTGTAATAGGGTATAATTCAAAAATACCAACTAACACAATAATAAATCCAGGAGAAATTATTAAACCAAATACAATATATAGGACATAGGATAACACAATTATATAAAACAAACTTTTATTAACACTAATACTGTTAGATATGGGTATTACAGATCGAGATGTAACCAGAGATCTTCTCCTAGTTTAATCTAGAGCATAGCATGCAAACATACCTCGATCTTCTGGAACCAGTATTACGCAAAAAGATAAAGAACACTATAGCTTCTAATTATTCTTAGTAAATATTTTATCATTATTTATATAAATTTTTATAGAGTAACATTATATGACACTAAGTGTGATTTTATAACAAGGTATTACCAGTCTACAACGATCCCATCGATCTTGAGCCGATATATCTTGATAAAATACTTTCAGAAACACTTGGTATTGAGCATTATGTAATACCTAAGATCTGTTCTACCTAGTATAAATACATAACAAAATGTATATAATGGCTATCTAGAATACTTAGTGTAAACTTAACATAATATGATATTCTAGTTATTTTTCTTTAATACACAGTTTACTTGAAGGGCATGTCTAAACTATATAGAAAAATATTGTTGAAAAATCAATTGAGGATGTTAACTCCACGCAGGTGTAGTTAATAGCCGATTAACTACACCATGAAATGTCTGTTTTCTGTCATCTACTATCTAACACTACTAGTATTTAGACACACTTATAACTACAATCAACACTTGTCCTCGGTGATAAGCGTAAATTGTTTCTCATCTATAGTTACTCTGGGGGATACAAATGGAGAAGCCTGTAAGAGTGGCTATAACGATAGCTGGAAGCGATTCCGGTGGAGGAGCAGGTATTGAAGCTGATTTAAAGACTTTTGCAGCTCTAGGAGTACACGGTACTGTAGCGATAACTAGCATTACAGCACAGAACACATACGAGGTAACAGATGTACATGATATACCGCCTAATATGGTGTTTAAACAGATAGAAGCTGTAGCCGTCGATATGGGTATAGATGCCGGAAAGACAGGGATGCTAAGTAATTCCGGTATAATTGAAGCTGTTGTAAGGGCTGTTGAGAAGTTCGGTTTTCCGCTAGTAGTGGATCCCGTTATGATAGCAAAGAGTGGTGCAAAGCTTCTACGCGACGACGCCGTAGAAGTCCTAATAAACAAGCTAATACCATTGGCTAAGGTCGTCACGCCTAATGCGCCAGAGGCTTCGAGGATTACAGGTATTCACGTAAAAGACCTTGATTCCGCGAGAAAAGCTGCAAAGAAGATAGTAGAAGATATAGGAGCCGAGGCAGCCGTAGTGAAAGGGGGTCATCTAACAAGTAGTAGAGCTGTTGACATCCTGTACTGGAAGGGTAACTACTACTACATGGAGGCTCCTAGAGTTGAAAGAGGATGTACTCATGGTACAGGCTGCTCTTTCTCAGCAGCTATAGCCGCTGAGTTAGCAAAAGGCAGAGAGTTACCAGAGGCTGTTAGAAACGCTAAGAAGTTCATAACAACAGCTATACTATACGGGCTGAGAATAGGTAAGGGGCATTGCCCAGTCAATCCCATGGCCTGGATCCATCTACCAGCCTATAGGTATGAAGTCTTAAACGAGGTTCAGGAAGCAGTTAAGAAACTAGTCGGAAATAGTGATAAACTACGAAAGTACATGCCAGAAGTAGGCATGAACTTAGTAATGAGCCTTCCACCAGAGTACGCTAAATCGATAAACGATGTAGCGGGAGTTAAAGGGAGAATAGTAAAATATGGCGATAGTATAAGACCTGTGGGTCCCGTGAAGTTTGGTGTTTCATCACATCTTGCTAGATTAGTGCTTGAAGCCATGAAATTAGACCATAGTATTCGAGCCGCTCTAAATATCAAGTATTCGGAAGGAATTATCAACAAAGCTAGAGAGAAAGGCCTAAGCATAGCGTTTGTTGATAGGAGAAAAGAGCCGAGGGAATTAAAGATTAAAGAAGGTGGCACCATGCAATGGCTGGTGAGAGAAGCCTATAAGGTTACAGGCAGAATACCCGATATAGTGTACGATGTAGGCGATATTGGCAAAGAAGCTATGATCAGGATACTGGGTAAAACAGCTAGAGAGGTTGTCGAAAAACTACTAAGCATTTTATCCTAAGCCGGGATATACCGTTGAGTAATCTATTTATACAGACCACATGATGCAAAAACATGCTTACGAGGTGTTTCTTCATCGACCGATCACCATGCTGATCACCACAAATTAATCATCAATGCCGTGGTTGAAGGCCTATATCGTGCAGTTACATCATTACCGCCAGATGTAGTGGATTCTCTAAGAAAAGCATATGAAGCCGAAGAGTATGAGGTAGCTAAGGCACAGCTTAAAGCTATACTAGATAATATCGAGATCGCTAAGAGAACGGGCAAACCTATATGTCAAGACACTGGGCTGATCATGTACTATGTAAGAGTTGGTGCTAAATTCCCTCTACTAGAAGAGGTTACTGATATTTTAATAGAAGCAGCACGTAAAGCTACATGCGAAACACCGATACGTCCTAATAGCGTCAACCCGCTTACAGGGGAGAACTCTGGGGATAATACTGGCAGATATACTCCATACATATACTTGGAGATCGTTAACGGTGACAAGTTGCAAATCGATATAGTGCCTAAAGGAGGAGGGTCAAAAGCAGTTACCGTACTCGAGATGCCCCCTCCTAGTAGGGGATTAGCTGGTGTGAAAGAAGCTGTTATAGACGCTGTTCTAGCTGCTAGAGCGAAGCCTTGTCCACCAACGATTGTAGGCGTTGGAATAGGTGGAGCAACTGACATAGCAGTAACACTAGCTAAAAAGCAAGCTGTTCTACGTAGGATAGGATCTAAGAACCCTGATCCCCTGCTTGCCAAGCTTGAAGAAGAATTATATAGCGCTATTAACGAGCTTGGAATAGGCGTTATGGGTA
>QMWW01000022.1 GCA_003661825.1 Thermoprotei archaeon | reverse complement strand
GGGAGGAAACGCCTCAGGTCATAGAAGTTATTGAGGAATTGAAGAAGAACGGATACGATACCGTAGTCGTAGAAACCGTGGAAACCAGCAAGATCGCTTCAGCCCATGGATTAAACCCAGTAGTAGATCCCGGCCATGCAGGGGCTGTAAAGCTTCGTGAGAAGATAATGGAGTACGCGGTTGACTCAGGCTTTGCTAAAGATGGCGAGGAGTTCTATAGAAAGCTACACGAAATAATGCTTGAGCTCACGCGAAGAAAGCTGAGACGAGAAGCTCAGAAGAGAGACCTACTCGCAGTCCAAGCTATTAGAGCAATAGATGACATTGATAGAACTATTAACCTCTACATGGCTAGACTACGCGAGTGGTATAGTCTGCACTTCCCAGAGCTCGACGACTTAGTGCGTGAGCACGAAGACTATGCAAGAATAGTCTACGAGATCGGGCTTAGAGGAGAGTACAGCGTAGAGAAATTAGTAGATCTAGGTTTCAGCAGAGAAAAGGCTGAGCGAATAGTTGAGGCTTCGAAGAAGAGCATAGGAGCAGAGCTAAGCGATTTCGACATGGAGTACATAAAGACTCTAGCAGGCATTATACTCGAGCTCTACCAGCTGAGGCGTACGCTGGAGAAGTACATTGAAGCTGTAATGAAGGAAGTAGCTCCAAATATTACTGCTTTAGTAGGGCCTAAGCTTGGAGCAAGACTGCTAAGCTTAGCTGGAGGCTTAGAAAACCTCGCTAGACTGCCAGCAAGCACTATACAGGTACTAGGCGCAGAGAAAGCATTGTTCAGAGCTCTTAGAACAGGAGGCAAACCACCTAAACACGGAGTCATATTCCAGTACCCAGCAATACATAGAAGCCCTAGGTGGCAGAGAGGAAAGATAGCGAGAGCTCTTGCGGCAAAGCTAGCTATAGCGGCGAAGATCGACTACTTCACGGGAAGGTTCCTAGGAGATAAGCTAGCAACAGAGCTCCAGAAGAGAGTAGAGGAGATAAAGAAGCTGTATGCAAAGCCTCCGAGGAGAGAGAGGAGAGAACCGCGTAGAAGAAGGCGTGGAAGGAGGTAAGTAGTCAGTAGAAACAAAGATATTGATGTTTCCCTTAACTTACTGTATGGGGGGTGAATAGATTGTCTCAAGTAACGGGCATCAAACCCCACGAGAAATACTATGGAGTATACGTTGTAGAACTAGAGGATGGCAGCATCAGGCTCGCTACAAAGAACCTAGTACCAGGCCACAGAGTATATGGTGAGAGACTCTTTAAATGGGAAGGTGTAGAGTACCGTGAATGGAATATGTATAGAAGCAAGCTTGCCGGCGCGCTTGCTAATGGTCTTGCTGAGCAACCGATTAGGGAGAAGCACAGAATACTCTACCTAGGCGCAGCTACAGGGACTACTGCAAGCCATGTCTCAGATATTGTTGGAGAGAATGGAAGAGTCTATGCTGTAGAGTTTGCACCACGTGTTATGAGAGAGTTCATACTAGTAGCTGATACTAGGAAAAACCTGTACCCAATACTGGCTGATGCTAGAAAACCCCGCGAGTACAGGCACGTTGTTGAAATGGTTGATGGAATCTATGCGGATGTAGCGCAGCCAGAGCAAGCAGCAATAGTTGCTGATAATGCTGACTACTTCCTCAAAGACGGGGGCTTCCTACTACTAGCTATAAAGGCTAGAAGCATAGATGTGACTAAAGAGCCTAGCGAAGTATATAGGAGGGAGATAAATACGTTAAAAGAGAGAGGATTTGAAATAGTCGACGTAGTACACTTAGAGCCCTACGATAAAGACCATGCTATGGTCTATGCAAGGTATAAGAGGAAGTAGCAATACATACTATATGGAGGCTGAAACAGGCATACTAGCTAAACACGAATAAATGGTTTATTTAGGTAAACTTCATAGCACACCCCCAGTAGTGGGGGTTTAGTTCGTGTCCAGAGAAGAGCTTGAAGAGCTACTAGAGGAATCGCTGGATATACTCAGGAGAGCCGGGTTCATAGCTGAGACTATCTCCTATCCCGAGAATAAGCGCTCCATAGACATAGTAAGCGCCAATGATAAGTACCGATTATTAGTTAAGATAACCGTAAATACTAGAGAGCTATCAAGCATAGAGTGCATCGACTTAAAGAAAGCGGCAAAAGCATACTCTGCTACACCACTCATAGTCTCCAGGCTTGACGACAAGCAGGAGATAGAGGATGACGTAGTGATTAAAAAAAGCGGGATAAACACTGTAACCACTACACTTCTACGTAACTATCTTTTATCCCGTGAAAAACCACTTGTTTTCAAGGAGAGAGGCGCTTACCTTGTCAAGATAGATCCTAAGGAATTTAGGAGAAAGAGAATAAAGTATAACTATAGCTTTGGCGCCCTAGCCCTCGAACTAGGAGTTTCACGCAGAGCTGTATACGGGTACGAACGCGGTACTACAGCTGTAACCGTTGATACGGCTATAAAAATAGCCGAGATCCTTGGCGAAGAAGTGCTAAAACCCATAGATATCCTATCATACGAAGCTAGTAAAGGCTCTGTCAGCGATGAACCGATTACGAGGGTGGAGAAAGCGTTAACAAGGCTCTGTACGAGTAGGGAAGAGTGCGAGTTCTATAAACTAGTTAAGACGCCGATAGACTATGTAATAAGAACGGAGAAGAGCATTCTATCCATAGTGTTTAAGCGTGAAAGCGATAGAGAGTTTAAATTCAAGATAAGAGAGGCTATGAGAATAGCCCAGATCATTAGGAGTAGGGAGTACGTAATCCGAGACAAAAAAGACATTGATACCCTCCAGAAACTAATAGGGTTCTAGCTTAGCATTGACTAGCTGTATATAGCCGTAGGCTAAAGTTACCATACTTTCGGTCCGTCGAGCTAGAGCTAGGTGTACAGAATGGTTCTCTACATTATAACCGGGAGACCTGGGATAGGGAAGTCCACGCTGTTCACAAAGATCATAGACAGGCTTAGAGAGAGCGGTTTTATAGTGGGCGGGTTCAAAGCGCCAGAAGTAAGGGATCGGAGAGGGTTTAGAATAGGGTTCAAAGTAGTGGATCTCATGGATGGAGAAGAGGCATGGCTTGCTAGAAAGAACTACTACTCCAATATAAGAGTTGGACGCTACGGAGTACTAGTTGAAGAAGCTAGTAGAGTAATCGCGAAAGCACTACGTAATGCCATAGACAGAGCACAGGTAATAGGGGTAGACGAAGTCGGTCCTATGGAGCTCAAAATACCTGTTTTCAGAGAAATGCTGGACAAAATACTTGAGATAGATAAGCCGAGGGTCCTCGTCGTACACTATAGGCTTAGCGATCTAGGAATAGTCCGTAGAGGGAAGAAGTACATAGTTACACTAGCTAACAGGGATTCGCTGGCTATGAATCTACCAGATCATATACTTGAAGCCGTTAAAAAGCACTATAGTAGGCGGCTGCAGTGAAGCCTATAGTTAGGGACTGGGAGGAGGTAGTTGAAGAGGGAAAGGCTAGGATCATAATACCGAAGAGATCTCTATACGTGAGAGAGGATTTAGTATACGAGCCAGCATGGTCTCCAGTATTTTACAACCCCGTTATGAGAGTTAGTAGAGATCTAACGGTTCTAGTAGCTAGAAGCGTATATGGTAGTAGTAGCTACTTCTTCATAGACGCACTAGGCGGTACTGGTGTTCGTGGAATAAGACTAGCTCTTGAAACCCAGGGATACGGAATAGTAAACGACGTAGACCCTATAGCCTACTACTACATATCTAGGAACATAGAGTACAACAGAGTAGAGAATAGAGTTAAACCGCTTATGTGCGAAGCCAACGTGCTTTTAAACAACTATACGTTTTCAGGAATACCAGTTGACTACATAGACATAGACCCATACGGATCACCTATTCCATTCATTGATTCAGCTGTTAAGCCACTAGCTAAACAAGCTCTATTAGGAGTAACCGCTACGGATACGGCGCCTCTTGTATGCAGCCATGCTAGGAAAACTCTGAGGAGATACAATGTAAACTGTGCTAAGGTAGATTTTGAAAAAGAGCTCGGTATAAGAAACTTGATATTCAACCTGGTCTTTAGAGGAGCTGCGCAGGACAGAGCTCTAAAACCTATTCTAAGCTACAGCCATAGACACTACTTCCGCGTATTCTTTAGAACAGAGAGGAGCGGTAGCAAATCATACGAGCTAATGGAGAGGTGTAGAGGCTACATATGGTTCTGTCCATCAACGCTTGAACGAGGATATCTCAAGAATCCCGCCGACAGAGTAGAGTGCAGTAAACCCGAAGAACCACTTATCCTCGGCCCTACCTGGATATGCAGGCTCGGAGACCCGGAATTCGCTAAACAAGTACTTGCACTAGCTAAAAAAGAGGCAGATGCACTAGTTAGTAGAGAAACTGTTAAGATACTAGAAATCTTAGTCGATGAGTATAGAATAGTCTCTCCCTATGTGAGGTATGATAAGCTATTTGGTGTTCTAAAGAAGAATATGCCCCCTATAAGAGAGTTCATCAAGTACTTGAGGGAACATGGATTCGAAGCGTATAGGACGCACTTTGATCAACGCGGCATTAAAACTAGTGCTAGCTTAGCCGAGCTATATGAGATTCTCGGGAGAGATGAGTATGACTAGCTTTTACGCTTCTCTTAACCCAGCTTAGAACGAGGTCGCAGTTGGTAGGATCATAGTAGCCGCCTTCATAACACATATCTATGTATGGACAGGACATACACGGGATCTCCGTAAAACTATCGAGAAGGATATGAGTTCTCTGAGGACGCCTTTCTCTCAATGGTTCTTTAAGTGCTTCCAACGACTTTCTTATGGCAATCACTTTAAAGGTTCGCCGACCATTATATACTATAGGCTCTCTCTTAACTAAGCCTAGTTCTTCGAGCTTCTTGAGAGAACGAGATGCATCTCTACTCGTTATATTCAGCTCTTTCCATAGGATATTTTGTGGAACTCCTTTACCGCCTTTATCGAGCAGGTATTCGTATATCTTTTTGTCCAGCTCGGTTACTTTGCGCGGCACTATTGTTCACCAGGCTGTATGCAGTGTACTGCTATGATTGCTTACGGGGTACCGCATGCTTAGCACGATTAGCGCTTTTTCAATGAATGTTTTAACCTTAATAGAATATATCCTTTTTCTTCAATTTAGTGGGATAATGGTAGGAGTATATGGCTATGCGCGTTATTAGTAGCTATTGTTAACAAACTGGTTCTTCCCTATACATAAACCGTTATATCAAGCGCTTCAACTAGTTCTCCATACCTGTTCCTAATCGTTACATCGGATACATTAACGGTTTCAGCGACCTGGATCTGTGTTCTCTTCTCGTTTAGTAAGATTGATGCAAGGTATACAGCGGCAGTAGCTAATCCAACAGCTGGCTTACCTATATCTAGCTCTAGCTCGTGGATCTTAGTAAGGAGAATATTGGCTAGCTTCTCTACGTTATGCGAGAGTTTGAGCTTGTTTACTATATATACTACATAGACGCTTGGTTCTTCCTTCTTAACCCCTATTCTCCCCACGCTATCATAAATCTTTTTTATAGAGTGCCAGAGCTCTTTAAGCGATATGCCGGCTTCTCTAGAGAATAGCTTAGCAGGCTTCGGCCTCCCATGTGCTCTTAGTGCAACATATATTGATGCTATTGCTAGGTTTTTGAGCGTTTTATTCTTGTAGTTCTTACCCTCAACTGCTTCACGCAGTATCTTACCCGCGGTTTCCGCCACGTAGTTCGGTATGCCGAGAACCTTAGCGTAGTGGTTCATAAATCTCAACGCTTTCTCTATAACGCGCTCCTTCTTACTCACACGTGCCCTCTTCTGAACTCTAGCGATCTCGTGCCACTTTACCCCCCTACCAGCAGTAGATACGTCTAGCTCAGTGCTCCCAATACCGTGATCGTGTACTTTGTGCGTACTCGTTCCACTAGTACGTGGTATTCTGTTGTCGAATAATCTTATCTCGAGCTCGTAGCTCACCGGTCTATCTTCGATCACGCATCCGCACTTAGTGCATACATATGCATAAACTCCCTCATCAAAAACTATTTTACCACCACACTCTGGGCATAGGTCGTGTTCGTGGAGTATAAGCTTAGCCATACGGTTACACCTCTCTAGCGCCTACTCTTTTTTCTCGTACCCCCTCTCCTCCCGGGTCTTCTCCGAACACCCTTCCGCCTAGGTACATGGTAGTATAGTACTGTGCTTGGTTCAAGCACTTCTACGAGGGCTGGATCATCGGGTTTTACTACAATATATGGCTCGTCGACTCTACCTATAACGTCTACTACTACTCCCACTCTTTCCGTAGAGCTACGGTAAACAACCGCATTAATCGTTTTAACAGGATTTTTAACAAGTGATTTAAGGACTAACAACCCGTTTCTAGCCTTAACGTGGAGTATCCCAAGTCTCTTCACATAGAGCACCTCGGGAGGAGAGGGGTTCAGTTAGGTATTTTGATGCGAACAAAGTTAAAGCTAATCACTCATGAATCACCGCTGGTAGTACCTATTTTGTTTCTTAAACATTTAACAGTTTATTTAAAACGCCAAGTAATACATTTATGCTAATATGCTAGCCCAGGCCTCGTAGCTCTCTTATCTTAGACGCTATCAGCTTTAATGTGTATAGTTTGCTCTTAACTTTTCTAACTACTACTCTACTGCTACCCTCCCACCACGCACGCGGATAACGGGCTTCTTCGACTATAGGGTCTAGCTCTAAGCTTTCAGCAGCTCTCACGATCTCGTCTACCTGGGGATTGGGTATAGAATCTTTACGCGGTATTCTCCTGCCTCTGCTCCTACTCTTCCTCGAGTCGAGGTACTGGGGATAAACTATTATGCGCCTCTCTTTATAGTCTCGGCTCAAACTATATCCCATTCTACCTTGTACTGCTCTCTACTAGAATACCGTTTAGAGTACCGTCTTGCCCCGGCCTAGAAGTTATCTTTACAATACCGATCTCCGTGCGCACAATCGTGCCCTTTGTTATAATGTTCGACTTAGCATACTGCGGGTTAGATGGTGTCTCGATAACGTCTAGTATTTTGACCTTCCTAGACCTGCCTTCAGCAGGTATTGCGACGTTTACATAGACTGCTTTCTTAAGCCTGATCTTATGGTTTCCTCCACGTACTCTAACGAATCTCCTCTCTTCGCTTTCCCCGAGCTTTGTAAGGGTAGGAGGCCTGCCTAGCTCGTACTTCCTCTTCTTCCTATATCTTCCTTTTTCTCCACCGCTAGGTTTCTTCAAGTCACTACCCTGGTACCAAGACACGGCACTACACCCTGGCTCTAGGCTAGCGCTGTTAAACGGTTAGCGATGTTATTATAAGCTCTCAATCACTCTTTTTAACATTTCCACTAACTCGCTGTATGCTGGTAGCTCGTACTCTGTCTGCGGGTTGATCCAGGGTAGTATAGCGCTAAGAACTGCTTGAAACGATAGCTCGGTTCTAGTCATTAAGCCTTGGCTAAAATACCCTATAGCGCCTATTCCTTCAGCTATACCCTCAATGCCCGTTGCGTTCTCCATTATATCGCCTAGTTCTCTACCCCGTAGTACCTCTCCGTAGAACCGCTTAGGGAGCGGGAAGAAGCTACTAAAACCCATGCTATACCTAGTACCATCTGTTATAACTGCTATCTGCCCACTAAGCGGGATGCCCCGGAATACAACGATACCAGCCTCTACTCCTACGCCAAATCCCTCTTTACCTTTTAGGGCATTGAGAGCCTCTACGGCACGCTTAGCCGCGCCTATAAAGGTTTCGAAGACTCCAATGGGTTGCTCCTTAAAACCCTTTACTGGAACTTCTACAAACTCTCTTGCACCGATTAAGCTAAATGCACGCTTAACTCCTCTGATCTTAGCTTTGTTCTTAGACCCTATAGCTACTACTGGAGAGCTACTAGTCACGCCTATTCACCGCATACACTAGGTTATGTACTCTATATCGAGGTAATAAAGAATATATTCTGCTCAGCTATACCTAGCATATGGGTATAAGTATATGAGGACTATCGAGAAGTTTACGCTAAAGATAGGCAATATCCTGATCAAACCTGTCTACAAAGTCTACGAGAAGTGGCTATGGCTACAGATAAAGCGTGGGCCATTCCCACAGCATATAGCGATTATTCCAGATGGCAACAGGAGATGGGCTAAGAGAATAGGGGCAGAGCCCACTGTAGGACATCTATATGGCTACGAAAAGTTCAAGGAAGTACTAAACTGGATTTGGGAAATAGGCATACCATACGTAACGATCTACGCTATGTCTAGCGAGAACTGTGTATATAGGTCTAAGCGCGAGAGAGAAAATCTCTTCAACCTCGTTAGAAAAGGCTTGAACGAACTGCTCAACGTAGGGGATATACACGAGAAGAAAGTCCGCGTAAAAGTATTCGGTAACCTAAGCCTGGTTCCAGAAGATATAGTCGTACTTGCACGCAAAATCGAAGAAGCCACTAGAGAGTATAGAAACCACCAGCTCAACATAGCACTATGCTACGGTGGGCGCCAAGAGATAGTAGATGCTGTCAAAAAAGTAGTTATGGATATTCTATCTGGGAAAATAAAGCTAGAACATATAAATGAAGACCTGTTCTCCAAGTACTTGTACACAGATGACTGTCCAGACCCAGACCTAATTATAAGGACCAGCGGTGAAGAGAGAATAAGCAATTTCCTGCTATGGCAATCAGCTTATAGTGAGCTCTACTTCTGCGAAGCGTTCTGGCCCGAGTTCCGTAAAATAGATTTCTGGAGAGCTATTAGGAGCTACCAGCTTAGAGAGAGGAGATTTGGTAGATAACATCTACGCATCCTTGCTGGAGCTCCCTTCTCTAAGAGATCGATACACGCGCTTATAGAGGGTAAAGGTTTGCACGATCTAGGTAAAACTGATCCACACGGCTACTATGTACTATTGTTCAAGAATACCGTTCGCGACAAAATTAAGCAACTAGAGGGCGTTGAAGTAGAAGAATATGGAGACTTAGTGGTTGTCCGCGTAAAGAGCAGGAATGTGGCAAAGAAGCTGTTAAAGAGATTCAACAAGTACTTAGCCAGGCCGTAAATCGCCTAACAGCTAGTACAACCTAGTTCACGGAGCTTGCTTCAGCACCCTAGGTAGCTCTGCTACATCCTCGATTACTGCGAGAACTCCGCACCCGCTACCGAGGATAGAGGAAGTGGAAGACCAGCTTCTCGCTACTAACACGAACTTTACGCCAGCATTGCTAGCTGCAATACAGTCTACTAGAGAATCTCCTACATAGATAGCTTCACGAGGACTTACTCCAAGCTTCTTAATAGCAGCTACTAGTACATCTGGTTCAGGCTTACCGCTCATTCCTTCCTCTAGACACTGCACTACATCAAAAAGCTCCGCTACCCCGGCTTGCGCTAGTAGAGCTCTAGCTCTTTTACATGAAGAAGAAGTTGCTACTCCTAGCAGCAAGCCATTCTTTTTCAGCTCTAGTAGAGTCTCTTTTACTCGTGGAAATAAGAGGTCCTTGCTCTTCAAGCGTTCCTCAAAACACTTGTTAGCGTAGCTTCTAATAGATGAATGTAGCTCTGGATCCTCTACACCTGTGTACATTTTCATTATAGTTACTGCGGGGAGTCCAGCCGCTCTATATATATCTTCTTTACTAACGCTGTATCCATGCGCTTTGAGAGCTTGAGACCAGCACTCAGCTATGAGATCCATAGTATCGATTAGTGTTCCATCCATATCGAATAAAACGGCTCTTACCACGAATCCACTCCTCACCGAATCCTAGAGCATGTTAGCCTACTAGAGTAAATAGGGGATTTATAGAATTCTCTCTGGAGCAGACTAGTAGAGAAAAACGCTTCATTCTTCGACTAAGTCTTCTATATCACCATAGAGTACCATTAGCTCTTCAAGAGTTAATTTCTTCTCGCCCTTCTTGATCTTCTCTTCAACCATTCTACGCTTCTCTCCAACGATCTTTGCTATCTTCAATCGTTCTATCTGCTTATTAATCCTGCGTAGCTCGTTGTAGAGCTCCGTGAGCGTGTTGCGCAGCTGGTGCTGTACATCGTTTATACGGTTTATGCGCTCCTGCCTCTCGCTGATAGCTTTGTTTAGTTCCTCGATCCTATCGCTCAGCTCCGCTATCTGGCTTCTTAACCTGCTCCTCTCGTCATCAAGCCTCTCGATCTTCTCTCTCAACTCTCCAATACGCTTCTTCAACTCGTCGATCTGTAGCTTGATCGATGTAACCATAGCTCTTAACTCTAGGTATTCGTTCTTCTCCTGTTTCGCTTGCATAGCTTTTTGCAGTAGATCGCCTAACCTCTTTAGTCTCCTAATATACTGGTTCTCCTGTTCAGCGGAGAGAACAGATGTCTGGAGTATCCACTCTATACGCTCGATCTCGCTTCTCAGGGCTGAGAGAGGTATACGTACTTCTCTACCTAGTACTTGGAGCTGTGCTTTCTTCTCGCGGATGATGTTGATGAGCTCGCGGTACTCGTTAAGCTTCTCGTTCTTTTCGCTCCTTACTCTCTTGATTTCTTCGACCAGAGATCTTCTCTCTTCGTTAAGCTTGCGGTACTCTCCTCTCAGCTTCTTCAGCTTCTCGATGAGCTTCCTCTTCTCACCGCGCAGCTCTTTTAGCTCGCTGATGAGGATGGTTTTCTCCCTGCTAATCTCTTGGAGCTGATGCCTAGTCTCGGTTATACGCTTGTTAATAGCGTCTAGCTCGGCTTCAAGTCTTGATATAGAGGGGTTTCGGCTATCCGGGTTCATGCCTAGATTACCTACTTCAAGGTGCTACCTGTTCTTTTCTGAGCATAATCCTAGCATCAGCTACGATGGCTCCGCTGGGATAAGCCATTACGGGGTTTAGGTCTATCGAGTGTATCTCGGGGTTTTCGAGGAGAATACGGGAAACAGCAACTACTATTTCAGCGAGAGCCTTTTTATCTACTGGAGGATTATTCCTGTATCCCTCAAGTATCTTCTTCGCCTTAACCTCACTGATCATCTCTAGTGCTT
>QMWW01000021.1 GCA_003661825.1 Thermoprotei archaeon | reverse complement strand
TATTTTCCAAAGCGGACCTTGGTGTTATGGCTTGATACCACGCACTTTTAAGATAGACATGAGTTTCCATTCCAAAGAGTACGTTGGATATGGAGGGTTGGATCAATTCATCGGCACAGTACATGCACGGGAAGTGATTAGGTATAGGACTAGGTTTCAAGGCATCGTATCGCAAGAGGAAGGGGATAGAGAGCTACACGTAATAACTCCGGGAGAGAAAATAGCGTTTACAAAGCCTACTCAAGAGTACTGTAGATGGCATTCTGGCGATCTCGAGAACGGGGTTGACCCAGTTAGGAGAGCCTACTGCTTAGGAAAAGCCACGAGTAAATTAGGATACTGTGCAAAGCATCGGCAATCACTTAAAGCAATTTATAGCAAGTGTTTTGAATTAGCTGGTATAGAAAGCATACGGAATTGTCAAATACTCGATGAGAAAGCTGGTGATAAGATAGAGTATGCTGTATACATACTAGCGTATAGTTCCTCAGGGCTGAAGGTGGGAGCAACAAGGTACTGGAGACTTATCTATAGGATAGCGGAACAACCACACGTACTGGCTACAATGGTCTATAAGTCTAAGAGCGCTATTAAGACTAGAGAGCTAGAAGTAAGGATAGGTAAGCTTAGTGGACTCACGGAGAAACCAAAGAGATCTCTTAACGAAGCTCTATCAACACCTCTTGTAACCGTTGTATATAGAATTGAGAAAATACGAGATAAAATAGCCAAGGCTTTTGCCATCAGAAATATAGGCGAAAACCCGATTTTTAGAGTAGAGCCTGGCATAGAGGTAGTTCCCTACATAAGAGCTAAGGAGAAAGGAGTTAGAGAACTAGAGGGTTTAAGACTTGAAGTAATAGATTACTACAGTGGATATCTACTGCTAAGTTATCCTAACAATAACAACTATTACATCGTCAGAGGTAATGAACTGCTACATAGAAATGTACTAAAGACTATAAGCTAATCCTAGGCTATAGTATGAAGGAGAAAAAACGAGTCCGTGAATACCTTATAAGGTTGTTTGAACTCCTCCTCAGTAATAGAGAGAAGTACTTCTATGGAGACTGCGTTAATAGCGATGGAAGGAAAGTTCTTGAAAACATACTTGCCGCTATAGTTAGGGAAGCACCTATCTATAGGAGAAGGATATACAGGATTAGGCGTAGTCCCTGTTACGAGGATATATATAAGTTGTATGAAGAAGTAATGAAGTATTATGGCTTAAAATAGTTGTTATTTACTCCATTGCCCTTGAGCCTAAGTACTGGTAAACACCCTGTATCTTTATCGAAACATCTATGTATACAGGGCTTAGACCGCCTTATTAAAACCATGAAGTTCTGAGGTAGCGATCCATATTCTACTCTGTATTCCTCTAATCCATCACCTACTAGAGACAGTCTGCTGATAATGTTTAGTACTTCGATCTTATCTCTACCATAAACCATTGCTATTATCTCATCCCCAGTCTTCATTAATCCTAGGACTCTATTACACCCGCTGAGTAATTCTATCAAGCGTTCAGGATTACGGGTTCTAATTCTAATTAAAGCAGCAACTTGTCCTGAAAGCTTAGCGGCTATTATGGGCTTTATATCGAGTAATCCCCTAGATCTCAATCTTTCGATCCTATCCCTAAGAGATGTATAACTATAGCCTGTTTCACGTGCCACACTTGTTAGGTTTACCCTACAGTTTCTAGCTATAGAGGAGATCAACTTAAAATCTGCGTCATCGCCAGAGCTCAACATAACTACACCAAGGAGTATTATTTCTCTAAAACCCCTTTTAATACTCATTACCCTCTAAAACCGACTCGGCCTAACGCTTATCACTAACCTAGCTCTCTGAACCCCGCTTCTCATTCCAGCTACTTCATAGTTCTCCTTTATCTTTACTCTACCGCCGAGTTTTCTAGCTAGCGTTCTAGCAAACATGCGTGCTGTACCCTTGTCATAGAAGTATAGATCAATGCCATTGCTTTGAACAACGATATCAACAAGACTCTCTACATATCTCTTATCCCTCTCCACTATACTGCCAACTAGCTTCTCTAACCGAGGTCTCTTTATGCTTCTGATCTGCACAACAGCTTCATACTCTCTGCTATTAGCCATTATGCATCTAGGGCATTTTACTGGTTTAAATGACACTACCACATCTATTGAGTACTTGAACTCTACACCCCCATATTTACCTTTCAAGTACGTTCTAACCAAAGTCCTCCACGATACCTCTGTCAGAAATTCGAATCCAACGATCTCTAAAGATGTGACACCGTTAGAGGGAACTATTTTCTCAGGTAAGACTCTATAGATAACCTCCTTAGCAGCATCTTCCAAGCCACCAGTTGTAAGCCACCTATATCCCACTCTAATCGAATAGCACGACTTACACATCTCAACTTGTAGTTCTCTTTCCTTTAAGCTAAGAATATCTCCTCTTCGAATCCTACAACTTAAACACACGCTACCTACTACTGGGTTATCGTCTGATCCTTCAGTACCGCAATATATACAGAATTTCAAGAAACTACACATGCCCAATACCTATATAGTCTCAGTAATAGTAGTACTGTGTTTCCATGGTTAATGAGCTTTTCTCGATATAAGCCCTCAATATATTGAGTAAGTAGTGTCTATAAAAATGTGGTTGTAAGGGATGTTAATCGGTTTTACTGCGTACTAACAGTAGTCGTAATGAGTTTAGCAGTACGTGTTTTATCAATAGCTTGCTTAATGCTATAGCTAAAAGCTAATATATCAGCACATCCACGATAGCCACTGTTAAAAAGTCGAACTAGCTGCAACTATGTGGAACTAAGTGGGTTCATGGAGATAGGCCTAGACACTGCTATACTTGGGTTCACACTACTCTTAGTAGCTCTTATCGCCCGGCTTTTCATCCTACTAATTAAGGATCCAGGGAGTATTTAGAAGAGAATAGGCAGGCTGGAAGCCCGGTTTAATCTATCCCAGTTTTTAATAAGCTATATATCAAACCCTATTCTGGGGGAGTGTATGGGGAAGTGCATACTATGCGGTAGGAGCAGTATCACGGTATCAGATAAGATCGGCGTTTGTGTAAACTGTCTAAGGACTAGAAAAGAAGCATCCGAAATCGTTAGAAAGCTCCATATCGAGTCAAGGCTAAGATTCGGATTAGTGCCAGAGACTCCTAGCACTGGCAAACTGCGCTGTAATGTTTGTGGCAGAGGATGTAACCTATTTACGAATAAGAAAGGATACTGCAGCATACGCTTCTATACTGGTAGAAAACTAGACGTTGTTACGAAAAGCTATGAAAAAGCTATAGGGCTATACTACTACGATCCCCATCCCACAAACTGCGTTGCATTCCCTGTCTGCCCCGCGATAACTGGGAAAGGTTATCCGAAGTACGCATTAACACCACAGGGTGAAAGAGGATACTACAACATAGCTGTATTCATGGGAGGGTGTAACCTAGATTGCCTATACTGTCAAAACTGGGAGTATAGATCCATGAGTAGTAAAGGAAAACCAGTAATATCGATCAAGGATTTAGTAAGAGCAGTTAACGAGAGAACCACATGTATCTGCTATTTCGGCGGAGACCCGGGACCTTGGAGCCCTTTTGTCCTAAAAGCTACTAGGGAAATACTTAAACAAGCAGATAGCCTAGGATTACGCGTATTCAGAATATGCTGGGAGACAAACGGGCTATGGAATCCTAGCTTACTAAAGAAAGCAACTGAATACAGTATAACTACCGGAGGCATAGTTAAGATAGACTTAAAGGCTTGGAGCCCAGAAGTGTACTATGCACTAACAGGAGCCGAAGCTAGACATGTAGAGTTGATTAGAAAGAATATAGAAACAGTAGCAAGTAGGTTTAGAGAAAGAATTGATCCCCCGCTCCTAGTGATCTCAACGCTACTTGTACCAGGATACATAGATGACTATGAGATAGATGGAATGACGAAATTCGTAGCTGAGCTAGACCCCGATATACCATACGTATTTTTAGCTTTTCATCCAGATCACGAGCTGGTAGACTTACCACGTACAAGCCGTAGACATATTTTACGTGCACTAGAAATAGCTAGAAAAAACGGTCTTAGAAACGTATACATAGGAAATATATGGCTACTCGGAGATCACTACTAGCTTCAAAGCCGATAATACTGTAGAACAGCTGAGTAGAGGAAAGCCGCCGGCGGGATTTGAACCCGCGACCACCGGCTTTCTCGGCATTTTACGGGCCTTGCTTAGATAGATGAGGCTTACAAGGCCGGCGCTCTACCCGGCTGAGCTACGGCGGCTTCTATTAAACATAGAGATGTTAAGCAGGGATTTAAATTATTTCTAGAGTATGCACCATATTTTCACTTAAAGAGATCTATCCAGGGCTTATAACATATGTTGTGCCATAGCTCGATTATACCTTGACTATAGTTTCTGAGTTTTCTTAGCATAGTTAAAGAATAAGCACCACCTAGGGCTTTAAACATGTATACGTCGTCTTCGTAGCTACACATAAGCTTTGTCAATAAATCCAGTAGACTATAACCGTATCTTCCTACTATTTCTTCTCTGCTGAGTATAGTGTAGTTAAGTGATTTAAAGAGTCCAACAGCGTGAGTATTAGTGCTACTAGTTGATGCCATAAATAGGGTTTTTGCTGTATACTGTTTCTCTAGCATGGAGATAAGAGCTTTACCGTAACCCTTGCCTCTATGCCCTCTCTCCACTATCACATAGTATATAACTACGTAATCAGCAAAAGCATAGTAGAGCAAGACTCCGATAACTCTTCCACTATCTATTATGGAGAGCTGTTTACAAATTCCCCGTTGGATACAGTATTCGGCATAATATCCTTGTAACCAACCCATATATTCGTATACTAGGTCTACTCCCTCGTTATGGTAGTTATCTACTACTTGAACCATTAGTGGTATAACCCTATCCTATTCATCCTCCGGAAACAGATGGTATAAACAATACTTCATCACCGTCTCTGAGAGAACGTCTAGGAGCTGCTCCAGTACCGTTAATTAGGACTATTATGGGGTTATCGCTACTGAAACCTCTATCTATATGTTTCTTGAGTTTGGGATGCCTCTTGGCAATAATATCTATTAGTTCGATTACGGGCATAGGGCGATCTAGGTTTATTTCCTCCCCGTCTACTCCCACTAGATCGCGTAGCCACATCAAGTACTTGACTCTGACTTTCAAAGCCTAAACCCTATGGTTCCGAATATTTCTGCTTTATCAAAGTAGCTTCTTAATTTCTTCGCAGAAGCATCTGGGTACTTCCTCTTTTATATCAACCACTATTATTTTCTTAATACTACCTGGGTTTTTAAGGTACTCAATGATAGCTTTTAACATTTCTCTTACCGCTGTGCAAGGATTTAAGCCTCCTACTCCTGTCCCCATTCCAGGGATAGCTATACTGGTCACTCCTTTCTCAGAAGCACACTTTAGTGCTGCACGCGTAGCTTTGTATACGTACTCCGGGCTTGTGTATCCAGCTGGTTTAGTCATTGTTGGGGAGTGGATAATGTACTTTGCTGGCAGGGATCCGGCTGTTGTGGCGACTGCCTTACCTATGGGTACTGGGGCATACCTACGTGCTTCATCTTCGACTACCTTACCGCCCTTGCTTTTAAGTACTCCAGCTAGACCACCACCCATTATCATGTAGCTATTAGCTGGATTGACTATAGCGTCTACTTCAAGCTCTACTATGCTACAGACTAAGCCCAGTAGTACTATGTTGTTCGCTTCATATTCACAGACAACTGTAACCACGGGTTCTCACCTAGCAATAGTATGTGAAAAGAACGGTTTTAATTCTACGAGTGCTCAACTAGCTATTATTGAGCCTACTACACTCTTAGAAGCAGTAGATCTCACTCTAATATCAACTACTTTCTTCAACGAGTAAATACCGTGTATCTTCACGGTGATAGGGTAGCTTGCCGGCTGCCTAGCTATAGTGTATCCTGCGTAGTGTTTCTCTAGGTAGAGGTACCGAATAATAGTACCGGGAGGAACTATTCTTCTAAGCATCTTTCTGTCAAACTCTTTCATTACACGGATTCTATACCATCGATACAGACTGTCGTACTTTCTGATCAGGGATCGTACTTTACTCCTATATAACCAGAGAGGAGTACCTTCAAGAACCGATACCTTTCTAACATTCACTCTCCTAATCATTAATTTTTCTTCAAGAATTTTCTTAAGGTACTCAATGTTAACGTAATACGTTTCACGGGTTTCACCTGGTAGTCCGTATAGGAGATTTATACCTGGAAGTAAATGAGGTAATCCGGACCAGCCCCTACTAGAACCTATTTTGTTTATTATCCTAATAGCCTCGAGGGCTTCATCGGGATATACCTTGAGGTTATTAGCCTTCACTACTTTCTCGTCAAAGGTCTCTATACCAAGAGCTGCTACGTCTCCAGGGCTATGATACTTAACTATAGTCTTTAACGCTTCCACGGATTCTCTAGGATTATACGCTATAGTCCCGGGATTAACATTATCTATGTGCAAGATCCTTAGGCCCGGGGCTACGGATCTTATACCATGAAATAACCGCTTAAGCATGTAAGGATTCGGCCTAGGGAATTCCTTCTCCCCTATTTCCTGCGACATATAAGCTAGTATATCGGGCTGCCTACCGATCCTAAAATGCCTAGCCCCCACGCGATACAGAGCCTCTACTTCCCTAACAATATCCTCCGGCTTCCTCATAATAGGTCTACCGTAGCATGGCTCTATACAGAAACTACAACCGCCAGTAATCCATCTAGGACATCCGCGATAAGTCTCTATCTCTACCACTAAGTTCCAACCATAGTTTGGATGCTGTAGGATAATACGCGAGCCCTTGAGGAAGGCTATATTAGCTAAGTCGTAATTTCCCCTCAGCCTACAAGGTTCAGTTTTCTCCAAGCCATTAATTGCTACTTCATAGAAGAATAGCTCTGGATCGCCTGTCACTACTTCATCGAACAACATCTTTAACTTAGTTCTATCGACAGCTATAGTTCCTCCTCCCATGCCAAGACCGTAACGCGCCGCCGGCCCGACCAGTATCCTTGTAGACTGACGCGTTAGATAGGTTAGATGCTCAAGCTCCCTATAAGATATTGGGATCCCTCCAATGTACCTACCAGGTACTTCGGGTCCTACAATGAATACTACGATGTCACAAGTCCTAGCTTTTTCGATAAAATAGCTAAGATTTCGTCGTATCTCATCTATAGTCCAGTAGAACACTTCAATCGACTTATCTGCAAGCCATAGAGACCCAGCTATTAGCCGCGGGTAGACATTGATGTAAGGCGGCACTCCTAGGCCTGCTGGTTCATCTGTATAGCCATCAATTATAGCTACTCTGTTAATACCCATTCTTTCGACACTCATACGCTACTAGATGATTTAGACGGCTAAAAACATTGTAGTTATTCACTAGATCCCTCCGCTTCACACCACGCCACTCTAGCATAGTGGAATACTACTGGGATTAAAGCTACGGCAAAAGCTATACTCAGCCCAATGCTAAGCATAGATAGTACGTTTAACACGCCTGCGAATTGGGAGAATATAGCACTAACGCCTATGATCACGAACACTAGTATTATTATTGTTTCAACGAATGGAACAAGCCTCTTGTAAGTTGGGTGAGCCTCTCTAATTAACTCACCGATCACTTCGGCTATAAATATACCAGCTACTATGACTATAGTACCGAGTATTAGTGGGTACACTAAGTCTCCCTGCAATCCCATTGTATTCAGTGCAATGGTTATAACCACGGAGATCAGGCCAAGCATAATAAGGTTTTCGGCAACGTCAGCTAGTGACTTATATTTCTCTCTAAAGAGCATTCTAATGAACCCTCCAATATATCTGGCTAGTATAATGCTGAGAACAAGGCCAAGCGTAAGTATAGCAATTCCTCCAACGAGCTTCGGGAGATATAGTGCTACCTGATAGGCTAAGCCGCCAGTTAATCCACCAATGTTGAGAAGCTCTACAGAAGCTACAACAGCCACTACTATTATGAACGCTTTAGTTAGGCCTCCGATTAGGCCAGGTAGATCAACTTGGGCCTTGTGTATACTTTTGCCAATATCAGTCGTTTCCAAAGGCTTAGCTACTACTCCTCTAACTATTCTATTAACTACCCTACCGATCGCATCGCCCAGTATATATCCTATGAATAATATTATCGCTGCACCAATGAAGCCAGGAGCATATGCAACGAGGTAATCAAGCAATTGAGAATACCCAAACATGACTTTTACAGCAAGCGCTATAACGAAGACTGAGAGAACAAGAATTGTTATGTCATATACTAATGCTACACCAAGTTCATGTCTTTCCTTAAAAGGGCCCAGTAGAAAAGACGAGATAAATTCAGCCACAAGAACCACGAGCGGTATTCCTATAGCTAGGATAGTTATACCAGCTATTATGTTAAATATAATTATGACAACGGTCGATACCAGCTCACCAGTATAGCCAGTCAGCGATAGTACATCCACAGACGCGATAAGAGCTATCAGTATTATAAGAGCCATTACTAAGTTGCCTACGAGAGAGCCTAGATCAACTCCTGCTTCCCTTAAAGCTTTGCCCAGCCTTGTCTTCTCTAAGGGTTTTTGGAGCAAAGTGTTTACAACTATGTTTACTACCTTCCTGACCATCAAGCCGACTAGGTACCCTATGAGAACTATGACTGTTGCACCAAGTATTTTAGGCAAATACTCAACTATCTGCGAAATAGCCGCTGTAAAAGATTCAGATATCTTATCCCATACTGTAGTCAAAACCAGGTTCACCTAGTGCTTTGTAGGCTATTATAATGTCTATGACGAGGTTATATAGTTCTCTCCTACAAAGGAAAACAAAATAAAAGGCGATCTATATATATCCGAGCTCTCTGAGCTGTTCTTTAATGCTTCTAGCTAACTTTGAGCCAAATCCCGGAAGCTTCTCGAGCACATGAATAGGAGTATGCGCTAAATCCTCTAAGTTCTTAATACCGTGTGATATAAGAACCCGCGCACGTATACGGCCTACACCCTCTAGCTTGACTAGCTCAAGAGCATCTTCTTTAATACCATGTTCTAACCTAATGCTTAGCTTCTCGAGATCTAGTGCTCTATCACTATTACCTAGTACTCTCTCCACATGCGATAAAGCACCCGCAATCCAGGCCGCAGTATCTCTAGCAGAGTATATATCTCCCGGCCCTATCCCGTATCTCTCGATTATGGTATCCTCGTTTACCTCGTTTATCCAGTCATGAAGCATTCTAGCGTGGACATAGCTCTGAAGCCACTGGTAATATTCATAGGCATCGCTACTTGGAGGTCCTGGTATAACTCCTTCTTCAGCTAGTATAAGAGCCTCATCCTCATATTCCTCTAGTACTCTATCACTAATATAGGGTCTACTCTTCGTATAGTCTGGTGTATATGCTATCTTATGGAGATAATAGAGTATCCCCGGCTTGCTAGGCACATTGTAGAGATACCTATGTACAGATAGAGGATCTAGATATGTTATAGCAGTTATTCTACCAAGATCTGTAACGTGTAGCTCTCCTCGCCCAGTCTTTAGCATCCCCCATTCCACTAGCTCGAGTATAACTCTGTGTATGTTGTTTCTTAGAAAGCTTGTATCACGCATTACTTCATAGTAGAGAGTGTTCTTAAATATCTTGATAAGAGATTCTACAGAGTATGCATCATGGGAGGCGATGAGAGCCAGCACGTATATTCTCAAGCTCCTCTCGCTACCCAGCTTACTACTCACGGGTTCTGGAAATCCGTTTATGTATTTCCACGCCTCTCTACTACTCTGTGCATCATATATTATAGCTTCTCCAACTTGGTCGTACTGAGGCCTACCAGCTCTGCCGGCCATTTGCTTATACTCGAATACAGGTATGTTTCTATAGCGGCCCGATCCCGGGTCATATCTCTTGATCGATACAAGAACACGTTTAGCAGGAAGGTTAACACCAGCCGCTAGTGTAGGCGTTGCAAAAACTACACGAATCACTCTATCACGGAAACCTCTCTCTACTACTCTACGAGCTATACTACTTAGACCTGCATGATGATACGCTACTCCGTGAACTATCAGCTTTCCAAGCTTCTCTCTTTCAATTCTAGAAGGAGAGTTTCTTAACTCTTCAAGTAGAAGTGATACCTTGTCTCTATTAACTAAGTGTTTGTATAGACCAAGATATTCTACTACTCTCTCTGCATATTCTTCCGTTCTCCTCCTATTGTGTATAAATACCAGTACCTGTACATTGTTAAGAACACTCTGAACAGCTATATTTAGCGCCGAAGAACCTATTCTATACGTTATCTTATCTGTTCTCCCGTCTTTGAACACTATAGTGCCTCTAGCTTTGTCGTAAAATCCCTCTATAAGCTTTACAGGCCTCCATGGCAGATCCACGAGCTCAGCTTTCATCCATTTAGCCAGTATATGTGGGTTACCAATGGTAGCTGAAAGCCCTACTAGTTGTATATTTCTCGATAGTAGCCTCGCAATTATCATCTCTACTATAGGTCCTCTATCCGGATCATTTATGTTATGGAGCTCATCTATAACAACGCATTTAATTTTGTTCAGCCAGCGAGGCTTTAAGCGCAGAATACTATCGAATCTTTCGTATGTTGCGATCACTAGATCGAACGCGCCAAGATGCTCTGCTGGTGATTCGAAGTCGCCAGTGGAAATTCCTATACTTAGACCTAGCTTCTCCAGTACTTTAAACTCGGCATATTTCTCTGAAGCTAGAGCGCGCAAAGGAACTAGATATACCCCTATACCCCCGCTATATGTTGACTTAACTAGTGCTAGTTCACCTATTAGTGTTTTACCACTAGCTGTAGGCGTTGATACTACTAGGTTCTTACCTCTGAGTACCCCTTTGCTTACAGCTAGTTTCTGAACAGGATTAAGCTCTGTGATTCCTCTTTCCCTTAGTAGGTTTATGTATTCAGGCGGAATTTCGAATTCGGCGAGCTTATCTACTT
>QMWW01000020.1 GCA_003661825.1 Thermoprotei archaeon | reverse complement strand
GTGGTACGTTTAGGTGTGCTACGGGAATTAGAGCTAGTTTCACCAGTATAGAACACGTAGAAGCTATGAAGAGATCGATAGAGCTATGGGCTAAACTAGCGAAGCAGCATGGATTCGAGTATCGGCGAGAAGGATACCTCTGGATGATAACGCGTGAAGAGGATTTAAAGCTGTTTAGCAGAGTAGCTAGCTTCCACAATAAGCACGGTATACCATCTAGACTTGTGAGCGCCGAGGAGATCAGAGAAATAGTTCCCTACATAGACTTAGATGGAGTAGTTGGCGGACTCTACGACCCACTAGCTGGTAAAGCCGACAACTTCCACGCGCTCCTCGAGATCCTAAGGTATATTGAGACAAGCGGGGTCAGCGTACACAGGTCTACTAAAGCCTATAGGCTCGTAGCTAGAGGTAGTAGAGTAATTCGTGTAGAGACTAGCAGGGGCTTAATAGAGGCTGATGTAGTAGTTATAGCTGCTGGTCACGGATCAAAGAAGCTGTTAAATACTCTAGGAGTTAAACTACCAACTAAGAACGTGGCTAAGCATGCACTAATAACTGAAGCCTTCCAGTACAATATCAAGCCGCTAATAATAGACTGGGCTTCGAGCTCCTACTTGGTCCAGGTATTCCACGGAGGCTTCCTGATAGGCGCCGAGCTCGAGGAAGAGTCTGATACAAAGGCTTCTAATAGGATAGACTACCTCTACAGAGCGGCCAGGATCTGGGTTAAGTACTTTCCATGGCTTAGAGAAGTAAGAGTTCTAAGGTACTGGACCGGCTATTACGTCATGACCCCTGATCACCACCCGGTTATAGGACCTATAGGGGAGTATGATAACCTATACGTAGCTACAGGATTCAGCGGACACGGCTTCATGATGGCTCCTGTTACTGGTGAAGCTTTAGCAGACTACATTACTAGGGGTAGACCTTCGCATAGCATCATGGAAAAGTTTAGGCTGGAGAGGTTTAAGAGAGGAAAGCTTATCAAAGAGATAGCTGTATTCGGCTAGACAGATATACGCGCTTCTAGCACAACCGCTGGCGCTACCTCGTATATGTTCATGTTCTTCTCATAGCTATACCTCTCGCTCCTGCTACGCGTAAGCCCTATTAGCAGAGAGCTAAGCCTAGATACTGGTACTAGGACCTCGAAGCCTTTAATCGGGGTTGAACTACCCTTTTCGTAGAACACACCATACTCCGGCACGATCCTTATATAGCCTTGGTAGAGCTCGGCTTTAACGATGCTATCTACAGCTATGAGCCTCCTAACTTCTTCGAATACTTCGTCTAAACCCCAGTCTCCAGGACTTACTACTAGCTGGTAGTACATGGGTTTAGGCCTAGTGAATAAGCCGCGTCCATTACCCGGTCTACTATTGCCGCTTGTAAGTCTTGAGCGTAGGTAATCAACTACTACGCCATCATCCACTAGGGTACGCCTCCACGCAGGGTATACTTCATCATCGAACACCCGCTGTAGCGGACCAGGGTAGAAGGGATCCTCGATGACTTTAAGTCCTCCACCCAGATTTGTATCAAGCCCTAACTTCACCGGCTCATCTGCTTCGAGGAGATGCGCTATTTCGTGGAAAAATGCACAGGCAGCATCTCCACTTAGTAGTACCCTCCACGATCCAACGTGAACAGGGTTGAACCTTCTAGCTCTAGCCTGTAGCTTGATACGCTCGGAGATCCTGTTTACAATCCTCTCTATATCGGCGTTTAAAGACTTTGGAGTTGTAGAAGCTAGTGCGAAGCCTGTTGATAGGAGGCTACCCATGTACAGCGTGTAAGCGTTAATGTAGAGCTCGTGTAACCACCTATTCTCTCTAGCCTCTACACCGTATTCCTCAACGCTATGCTCTACCCTTACATGCCTAGATACTAGGATGACTTCTGAGCTTAATCCGTAATCCCTCAGTAGCTTGCCGGTACGCTCGGCTATAGCTAGAGCTTCTTCGAGGTGCGTCCGTGAACCTATAGTAAAGTCTCCTTTATAGAAGTCACTGCAGTACACACTAGTACTGGTTCTATCGCCTGTTCTTGCTAGCCTAGCTAGAAGAGATTTAGCCCAGTCTCTACATTCCCCGGCACAACTAACGACTCTGAAGCCTCTACCGCTATACAGCCTACCAATACTATATGCTCCACTATAGCGGTTTACCTCGAAGCTACCGCTTCTGTACGCTACCTCAACCGTCTCCTCGCTATACCTACTCCACAGCGTCACAGAACAGTCCATGTCTTAGCTACACCCATGGATATACATTATATATGCTATATAGAGTATATTGTTAGAGGCTTCATAAACCCATTTAGAAAGTTACCAGTACTCAGTCCACACAAGTAGTGGGGGTTAGCCGTGGATATAGCTAGAATTCTCGACGCTTTGAACAGCTTGGCTAGAACTGGCTGGATGATCCGAGGAATACCTCCTAGTATTGCTGAGACAGTCTCTCAGCATAGCTATGCTTCATCGATAATAGCGTTGTACTTAGCCGAGAAGTTGGGAAAACGGGGGGTAAAGGTAGATCTCTATAAAGCGGCTGTACTGGCACTACTACACGATCTACCAGAGGCTTTTACAGGGGATATACTCAGACCTTTCAGTATAGAGCATATTCCGCGGAAAGAAGAGATAGAGTTAGCCGTGCTAGAGCGAGAAGTGGAGCTAGAATCCATTAAGAGACTGTACAGGGAATACGTTGAACAGACAACAGTTGAATCTAGGATAGCGAGACTAGCTGACTACATAGCTACCTATATACAGGCAGTAGTCTACAAAGAGAAAGGCTACAGAGTAGACGATATAATAGCTGGTGTGAGAAAGAGGATCGAGGAGCTCGCAGAGAATTTGGGTATAAGCGATGCAGTACGTTACATACTAGGTAGTAAGACCTAGGTCTAACCAGAAACCTACAGCCTATCTCTCGAGATACCCGTTTTAAGCTGTAAGCTACTTTTTAAGATAAACTTCTACTACGTTGCCCTCTCTACTAACTATTTCTAGAGATAAACCTTTCTTCTTGGCAATAACCTCTATGGTCTTAACCGGTATTACTCTCTCATCGGTTACTACTCTTATAGCTCCGCCTTCTCTCAACTGATTGATAAGCTTCTTCAACTTAACTAAAGGGTGCTGAGAACAACCGCTGGGTTTTGACCTGAGATCAACTGTTTCCAGGTACTCGGTCAACCATCTCACCCGCTCTGTTTACCACCACTCTGTACCTGTAGTCCAAACTTCTTGTACATGTACTCGATCATCTTCTCCTCTTCAAGTACTTGAAGCTCTTCCCTACTAGGCTTCTCTGGCAGCCATTCCGGTCTAGTACCTCTATCATCGTAGTACTTTCTTATGGCTCTCTTCAACGCACCTACAGCTAATATGCTACAGTGGTATTTTATAACGGGTAGTCCTCCTAGCTCATCGCTTATCTCTTGCCATGTGATCTCCCATGCTTCTTTCAAGCTCTTACCCTTAATTTTTTCTGTTAGAATACTGGCTGCTGCAATGTTAGCTGCACATCCATAGCTTTCGAACGAAGCCCTCACTATTGTTTCTTTCTCCTCGTCTATCTTTAGATACAGCGTGATCATATCGCCGCATGCGGGACTACCAGCTATTGCTTTCACAGTAGCTTCTTCCATAGGTCCTGCGTTCTTCGGGTTCCTGAAGAGCTCTAGAACCTTAGGGCTGTATGGTAGAGGTATACGCGTACTCATAGAGTCCACCACTATAACGTTGCTATAGCTAATACTCTTAATAAACCTGTTATAGCATCTATCTCAAGACTATCTCTAGGGAGCTTGCTTTACTATGCTTTTCAGTACTTCAACGAACCTGTCGATCTCCTCCTTGGTGTTATAGAGGTAGAAGCTAGCTCTAACGCTTCCACGGCTAAAACCTAGTCTCTCGTGAAGAGGCTGGGCACAGTGGAACCCGCTTCTCACAGCAATAGCTTCCTCGTCAAGCATTATAGCTGTTGCATGGGGATCTAGCTCTCCCAGCGTAAACGATACTATGCCTCCCCTAGCTTCTGGACTCCGTGGACCGAGGATCTTCAGCTTGTCGGCAAAGCCTTCTTCCTCTACTCTCTTGAAGAAGTACTTGACTAGTTCTTGTTCGTGTCTATGGATGTTCTCCATGCCTATCCTACTTAGATACTTTACAGCTTCTGCTAGCCCTATTCCTCCAACTATGTTAGGTGTTCCAGCCTCATACCTCCACGGCATATCGTGCCATATCACTTCTAGTCTACCGCGATAGTGTACTTCTTTGATAGTATCTCCTCCTACGAGGAATGTATCCATATCCTCTAGCACTTCTTCACTAACGTAGAGCACTCCTATACCGGTAGGACCCAGCATTTTATGCCCGCTAAAAGCTAGGAAGTCTACGCCTAGATCTCTAACGTTAACCGGTATATGGGGTACGCTCTGAGCGCCATCAACAACTATTCTCGCACCCATGCTATGAGCTATCTTGGCGATAGCCTTAACGTCGTTAATTACTCCGGTAACATTGCTCATATGCGCTATAGCTACTAGCTTTGTTTTCTCATTAATAGCCTCTTCTAGCAGGTCCACTCTAAGCCTACCTTCATCGTTAACATCAACAACTCGTACACTAGCCCCTGTATGCCTAGCTATCTTAAACCATGGCAAGAAGTTGCTGTGATGCTCCATGATGGTGATTACTACTTTGTCTCCCTCACCTAGGTTTTTAAGACCCCATGCATAGGCTACGAGATTTAGAGCTTCAGTAGTGTTCCTAACAAATACTATCTCCTCCCTACCTCTAGCCCCGATAAACTCTGCTACAGTATCGTGTGCTTCTTCGTATAGTCTACTAGCTTCTTGGCTGAGGTGGTGGAAACCCCGATGAATATTAGCATTACTCTCAGTATAGAATCTCCGTATAGCCTCTATAACCTGGCGGGGCTTCTGAGACGTAGCAGCGTTGTCGAAGTATATTAGCTTTTTACCGTTAATCACTATATCCAGTATCGGGAAGTCCTGCCTAATACTGTATGGGTTAAGCAAGCTTAAACACCTGCTTAGACTATAATAGTGTCTTAGGCAATATATTGTGTTTAGCAAATTTATAACAGTGTTATACCGGCAACCGCTTGGAGGAGATCAGTATGAGTAGCGAGGTCTCTAGGGTCAAAGAGCTTCTAAAAGCTCATGGAAGGCCCCAGCGCGAGGTATACTTCGACTTAGAGAATAGCGGCTGGGTTCCACCAGAAGTAGTTGAAGCTATGCTTCCATACTTCAACAGACACGGTTATGGGCATCCCTCGATAACGAATAAGCCGGGATGGGAAGCGCTGGAAGCGCTACTAGAAGCGCAGAGCTTCATAGCCAGCAGCATTGGAGCTGGGGAACAAGAGCTTTTCTTCACCCATAGCGGTACAGAAGCAAATAATCTAGCGATAATAGGCTCAGCTCTAGCTAATAGAGGCCGTGGAAAGAAGATCGTTGTATCGGCTATAGAGCACTACAGCGTATTACTCCCTGCGAGCGAGCTAGCTAAGCAGGGGTTCGAAGTAGTGCAGGTACCAGTTGATGGAGAGGGGTTCGTAGACCTAGATATCCTAGAATCCCTTATCGATGAAAACACGCTTTTAGTCAGCATACAGATGGTTAACCACGAGATAGGGGTTATCCAGCCTATAAAAGCGATCTCCGAGATCGTGAAGGACAAAAACCCCAATACCTTGATCCATACAGACGCAGTAGACGCCTATACTAGGATACCGATAGATGTCAATAAGCTACAAATAGATCTACTGACTCTAAGTAGCCATAAAATACTCGGTCCAAAGGGTGCTGGAGCTCTCTACGTTCGAGAGGGGGTTAAGATCGAGAAGATACTACACGGTGCGCTAAGTACTCAACCCTACTGGCCTGGAGTAGAGAATATACCAGCTATAGTTGGATTCCGTAAAGCAGCAGAGCTTGCTCTAGATAATATGGAGGACAAGATGAGGTACGTCGCCAACCTTAGAGACAGGCTGCTTAAGGGGATCACGGATAGGGTCGAGGACTTCTTAGTCAATGGACCCATTGGAAGCAAGCGTGTACCAGATAACCTCAACCTGAGCTTTCTATACATCGAGGGAGAAGCGCTCACAATAGAGCTTAGCCTTAGAGGAGTATACGTATCCAGTGGAAGCGCATGTAGCAGTAGAATACTCGAGCCCAGTCATGTGCTACTAGCCATTGGGAGGAAACACGAAGAAGCGCATGGAAGCATACTCTTTAAGATAACTAGGTATCATACTGTAGACGATATAGAGTACGCTCTAGACCAGATCCCCAGAGCCGTTGATAGGTTGCGTAAATTAAGCTCGATTAAACCATAGTAGTGATGGGAAGGGTTCTGGGTTGAAAACCCAGCTCTACACACCGGAGATCATAGAGAGGTTTTCCCGCCAAATACTAGTAGAGGGAATAGGTGCAAGCGGGCTTAAGAAGATCAGAGAGGCTAGAGTAGCTGTAATAGGCTGTGGAGCAACTGGTACCTCACAGGCAGAGCTCTTAGCTAGACTTGGAGTAGGCTTCATTAGGTTGGTTGATAAGGACTTTGTGGACATCAGCAACCTTCCGAGAACTCACTTGTACACTTACAGCGATGCTAAGCAAGCACTACCGAAAGCAGTAGCCTGTGCTAGTAAGCTGAAAGAGATAGATCCAGCGATAGAGGTTGACCCCGTGATCACTAGGGTAACTCCGAGCAATATAGAGGAGCTAATACGGGATGTAGACGTAGTAGTAGATGGAACCGATAACTTACGTACACGCTTCATAATCAACGATGCAGCTATCAAGCTCGGTAAACCCTGGGTTTTCGTTGGATTTGCTTCATGGTATGGAAACGTACTCTTTATAAATCCGGGTAAAGGTCCTTGTCTGCGCTGCGTAATACCAGCTAGAATGGTTGAGAGAGAAGAACGTAGAGATGCCTGCGAGATACTTGGAGCAGTAGGTACTGCAATAGCCTTTATTGCGTCTATTTCCTCTACCCTAGTTCTAAAACACATACTCGGCATACTAGACGATTACAGCACCTTCTACATAGTCAATGGGAAAACCCTAGATATAGACAAGGTAAGAGTCAAGAGAAACCCGGAGTGTCCTTCATGCGTTTACAAGAAGTACGAGTTCCTAAGAGAGGATGTAGCAGTAGAGAAAGCTACAAGGATATGTGGCTCTAATGCAGTAGAAGTAATGCCTCCGAAGAAGATCAGGATAGACCTCTACAAGTACGTAGAGGGAGTAGATAAGGCCAAGGTACTCTCGGTAAACCCGTATACAGCTAAAATCAAGATAAGCGATATGGTATCAATGGTGTTGTTCAGCGATGGGAGAGCGATAATCGATGGCACTATAGACGAAGAGTACGCATATAGAGTTTACAAGTCGCTCGTACTAGATAGGCTAGTGAATAAAGGGTGAGATGCGTGGATGAGAAGGTAATGGATTTTCGTGGAGAGCCTTGTCCAGGTCCCCTGATAAAAACGGTGAAAACCCTTTCGAACCTAGGCGAGAACAAGGAGCTCGTAGTCTTAACGGATATAGAGGAGTGTATGAAGACTATTAAAGAAGCTGTAGAGCTACTAGACGTTACAGAAGTTACCGTTAAGAGAGAAAATAAGCACTGGAGGATAGTCATAAAGACCTAAAGAGATGCAACGCTTCCTCTCTCCCTAGTTTCCTCTTAGCTGAACACTCCTCTGCACTACCAGTAAATTAATTAGTAAGTATTATGGATAAAGTAAGCTCCCAGCCTCATCCCCACTGAAATGGTTTTGAAATTGTAAATTGTTTTAAAGAATATATATTGATAGCAAAGGACTAGATGTTGACACGTGTCAAAAGAGAAGCTGAGAGATAAGGTAGAGATTGTAAAGAGTATTCTAGGAGAACTACATAGAGGCGCTAGCGTAGACGAATTAAAAGAAAAGTTCAGAGAAGTACTTAGTACCGTATCTCCGTTCGAGATACCTCTTATTGAACAACAGCTGATAAGTGAATGCGTTGAAGTAGAAGAGATTCTAAAGCTCTGTGATCTCCACGTAGCTCTGTTTAGAGAAACATCGAGAAGCACGAGCTAAAGAACGTACCACGAGGACACCCGATAGACTTGTTTATGAGGGAGAACAAGTGGATACTGAAGAGAGCAAGAGCTCTGGGACTATACGCTGCACAGCTTATCAGTGCTAACAAGCCTGAAGCCGCCCGTAAGCTTCTAGAGAACATGCTTAGAATTACTGGAGAGCTGAGAAGAATTAAGCTGCACCACAAGAAGATACAGATGCTGGTATTCCCCTATCTAGAGAAGAGGGGGATCACCGCCGTACCGAGAGTACTATGGGGTAGAGAGGACAAGATCATTACAGATCTTAGGGATTTCTACGAAAAAGCTACTGAAGCACTCAAGACGGGTAAGGTAGAGCTCATGGGAGAAGCCGGTAGACTAGCTCTAGATATAGCTCGTGAGATAGGAGAAGTAGTGTTTAGAGAGAATAAGATCCTGTACCAGCTATACACGCTCTATTCAGTGAAGGAGAGTGGGCTACAATAGCGGTACACGCTGATGAAATCGGCTGGCTAGTAGATACAGGTGATAGAGAGTGGAAACCCTCTTCCAAGCCCATATACCCGTACATGATTAGTGGAGCTATTACTAGCGAAGAGATAGAAAAACTACCACCCGAGATCAAAAGCCTAGTTAGAGGAGGGAGAGTGAAACCCGACGAGTACGCTATTAGGAAACATGGTGATCACGAGTACGAAACAAGGTTTTTATCCAAGGAAGAAGTTGAAGGAGTACTTAGAGCACTACCTCTAGAGATAACTTTCGCTAACAAAGACTACAGGATAAAGTTCTATACAAGGAGCTCGTTTAGCGAAGGGTTCGTTAGAACAAAGACGACTATAGGGAGAAGGATCGAGTACTGCCACCCACCACGGCTTGAGAAACTCGTAAAGAAAACCGCAGATGAAGTACTTAGTGGTAGAGAACCCTACAAAGAGTTCTGGACTCGATTAGGGGATAGAGTAATGAGGGTGATCATAGCGCCGGTCAGGAATAGAGCGGGGGAAATAATAGGCGTCCTCGAGATCGTCGAGGATCTAACCGATATAGTTGAGAACGTAGAGAGGATTAAGAAGAGCGTAGTGGTGCTCTAGTTGAAGAAGAGCCTCTTCGAACTAGCGGCTCGATACGTGCTACCATCGATCAGGAGGCTTTTAGTTGAGGAGCTGTGGAACAACGGGTTGTCGGTGAGAGAAATAGCTGGCATACTCGGTATATCGTATTCACTCGTATCTAGGTACCTAAGAGGGGAGCGAGGATCGTCTATGGATTTCACAGAAGATAGCACGGTGAGAGAAAGTATTAAGGGAATAGCTTTCAAAGCTATGAGCGGTGAAGCGGATCGATACATTGTAGAGGAGGAACTAGTAAAGCTAACTCTCCACATATTTGCAAGCAGAAAACTGTGCAAGTACCATAAGAGACTAGAACCAGGTATAGATATTGAGAAATGCAGGATCTGTCCGAGAGTCTTCGGCTGATACTTGAGCAGGGATCACCGCCCAGAATCTCTCGTTAGAGCATGCACCTTTCTCTACCGCTTTCTCTGCCCAATTCCTCTATTTCGAGGTTCCAGATCCTGATAGAACGGGCCCTTTCTACGAGCTCTTCAAGCTCTCTATCTATGATTCCAAGCTGTCTCTCTATTCTAGAAACCCTGTCTATGTTTGAGTGCGTAACTACTTTTCGCGCGCCTAGTAAGCAGTACTCTCTCACCTTAACCGAGTACTCGTATGTTCCTATGCTTCTCGCCATACTTGTGATCTCCTCTTTATCAAATCCTACAAGCGGTCTTAGAACCGGTAGCTTAGATGCTCTATCTATAACATACATATTATCCAAGGTTTGAGAAGCTACTTGACCCAAACTCTCACCAGTAGCTATAGCTTTAGCCTTGATTTTCTCTGCAAGAATAGATGCTGTCCTCATCATTAACCTCCTCAGAATGATCACAATGTACTCCTCCGGTACACTAGCTACGATACGTGTTGCCACTTCTCTAAAATCTACAACGTACATTACCGGGTTGTATCCATAACCCCATCTAGAGACTAGAGCATACGCTACGGCGAGAACACTGTTTACTTGGTCCTCGCCTCCAAGATCGAATAGGACAAAATCCGTTTTACACCCACGCTTCATCAAGTACCAGCTAGCAACAGGCGAGTCTATACCTCCAGAGAAGAGCACAAGTACGCGTCCCTCACTACCTATCGGTAGGCCTCCAGGCCCTCTGATGACGGAGTCGTACAAGAAAGCATTCTTACCGCGTACTTCAACATAGGCTGTGTAATCTGGGTTTTCGAGGTCAACACTTAACCCCGTAGATCCCCTTAGTTTCTCGCCTAGTAGCCTGGCTAGATCCATGCTTGTAAAAGCTTCTGATCCAGACCTTCTAGCTCTAACTGCAAATCTAGATCCCCGTATTCTATTCCTAAAGAAGGCTTCTGCTTTATCGACTAGTTCCTCTAGATCCCCGTACTCTACTCTGTAAGCTGGCGACGAGCTTACTACACCCATGACGCGAGCTATGGTACTAGCGGCTGATTCAGCTTCTTCCTCGCTTCTATAGCTCTCCACAACCACTCTTCCATACAGTCTGGCTACTCTAACATAGTCTAGGTTGCTTCGCGCTAGAGCATCCTTTATATTCTTAACTAGTAACTTCTCCATGCGCGCTCTAGTGGCTTCCCCCTTAATCCCTATCTCTCCATAACGCACAAGTACTACCCAGCTACTAGATCCTGCCCTCATATCCTACCCCAGTAAGGTATAAATTATAACATTGCTATATCAGTTATCATCCCTACACGAGAGGAACATATATTGGGAAAAGGGAGCGATCACGAAGTAGAGGCGACTACACATACTACAGGTAAACATGAATACAACCATGCCGCGATGGTTGAGGAGTTTAAGAGGAAGTTCATTGTCTCGCTTATACTAACGGTACCCATTATAGTTCTCTCACCCGGTATACAGGAGTTCTTTGGCTACGGGATAGTTTTCCAGGGATCAAGCATACTGCTGTGGGTTTTATCGATGATCGTCTACAGGTATGGAGGCTCGCCTTTTCTAAGAGGGCTGAAAATATTTTGATGATTGGAGGGAAAGTTTATATTGCTTGTTTTTTAGC
>QMWW01000019.1 GCA_003661825.1 Thermoprotei archaeon | reverse complement strand
CGACGGCGTAGAAGCCTGGGTTAACGAGACACACATCTTTACGCTCTACGTTGGAGAGCCAGTACTCAACGTATCTATGCTCGAAGCCATGTGGACTACGAGGTTTGTCTCGCAGAAGATGGATAATGCCGGTATAGCTGTGATCCTGCAGTCATTGAGCCGGGACTCCATAGCAGAGGTACATGCGGAGCTCCACCTACCAAGTGAAGTTAAAGCTAGTAACGGTTTAAGCTATATAGTATGGCATAGCGGTAACCCACTAACGTATGGAGAGATCTTTACAGCTACCTTCGGCGGTTTAGTGGTAAATACGACTAGAGAAGAGCTTAACTATACACTAATAGTAGAAGCTGTGCTTAACTGCAATGGAGGACTCTATAGAGCAGAACAGGTCATAGAGTTTACGCTGAGAATCCCTAGTCCAGAGAAGCCTGTCTACCCAGTAGCTGTTCAAACGCTATACAACGGGGTGCCAGTACGGTTACTCCCAAATAGCCATGGAGTAGTACTAAGGGTTACAGTAGCTAACGCTATCGGTGAATCTATATCAACGCTTATTGGAAGACTAGAAGCGCCTGAAGGATTCGTCCTTAGAAATAGTGAATCGTACTGTAGCAACCTATTGCCGGGGTCTACTTGTACCCTAGAGTACATGGTTGATGCTGAGCACGTAGAACCGGGGAGCTACGAGGCTAGCCTAGACATAGAGTACTACCTAGTATCTAGTGGTAGCGTAGCAGTGTATAGAGAGAGCTACTCTATTCCATTAGTCGTAGATAGCCCGGAATCCTACGATGCTAGAGTAGAGCTCGTCGATTACTATTGGGGTAGTGGTGCTCCAACCGAGGTATATCCGGGAGCGTTTCGCGCCGCTCTATCGCTGGTTTTCCGGAATACAGGCGACTATCCGGCATATAATCCCGTTGTCTCTATAAGCTCTCTGAACAAATCACTGATCACTATGAACAACGTATCGTCATGCGGCTCTATCCTAGAGCCTGGCTCAATGTGCTCTGCAACCTTCTACCTAGACCTGAGAAAGGCTACTCCAGGCTTCTACAAGTTTAGGGCTAGTTTAAGCTACTTCACTAGAGTCTATGGATCAAACATTATGAGGACCGTGAATTACACACTCCTGATCCCCGTTCCCTCGCCCGAAACCCTGCTAAATGGAAGCGAGATCGCAGCTGTTGAAAGCGGCTGGCTCAACAACTGGCCTGTCTACCCAGGTAGTAGTAGCGCAGTATACGTCGTTACCCTCGCGAACCTACTACCATACCCTGTTTCGTCTATACATGCTGAACTAGTAGTTCCTGAAGGCTTTACAGAGGCATACAGGGGTAGTTTAACAGATTACGTCGAGGGACCCATATACACGCTCCAAACGCTTACACTAGAGTTTACGCTAAACGCTGTAGACGTAGAGCCTAGAAGCTATAATGCTCTAGTGAATTTAACGCTATACGTAGAGTCCGGGCAGGCAGGGTATAGGAGAACGTACTTGATACCAGTAGTGCTAAGCATAAGCGATCCATCCAGTATCGTAGAGATAGTTAGCTATGGATGGCTTGGTTCCCAACCTACGCTTGATGCCCGTGGAGCACAGTACTACGTCCTGGTGAGGAACAGAGAGATACCATCTATGTCCGGCCTGTTAGCCTACTTAGAGCTACCGAGCGGCGTACTCTACTCCGATACGAACGAGTCCTACGCGGTACTAACGCCTACAGCCGTTATCCCAGCAGTTAGGATAGAACAGCCTATGAGCGAAGAGGATATTATCAGACAGCTTGTCGCAGGGCTACAGCAGCAAGCCGTTCCATCTAACCCTGTTCTAGGGAAGGGCGATCTAGCAACCTATACTCTTAAGCTGAACCTAGAGCTTGAGAAACCTGGAACCTACTGGATCCACGGATACCTAGAATTCATTGACCACTGGAACGAGTATTATAGAGTGAATATCACGGTACCACTCGTAGTCTACGCTAAACCCCCGGTTATAAACGTAGAAGCCCCGATTAGATTAGGCTACGTTAACGGTTCAGCGCTCTACAGGGTCTCTATAGAGAACTCTTACTCCTCGCCGATTTACAACGTATATGCTGTCCTAGCACCTCAGACACCAGTACTAGTTCCTGTAAACCCTGTAAAGTACATACCAGTAGTACAGCCGAATAGCCGCGCAGTAGTAGAGTACACTCTAGTGTACAACCCCACGAGTACTCAGCAAATCTACGGACCCGGGCCAGTGCTCTACAATGCAGTGTTCATGTTAACCATTGTATACCGCGATGTATCGGGCGCTGTCAACTGGTACAATACCACGCTTCCAGTCATAGTTGAGCCTCATATACAGATAGTGCTATCTAGTGATACCACAGCGGTGTACAGCGGCGGCGTAGTTAAGGTTAGCGGTGTTGTAATAAACTCTGGCACATCTTATGCCAGGAGCGTATGGATAGGAGCTGTCTACGGGAATTCATCAGCCTATACGTTCTTGGGAGACCTAGATCCGGCTTCGCAAACCGCTTTTAGGCTAGAGCTCAAAGTAGGCGTACTAAGGGATAGGTCTGTAAAGCTCTTCGTAACCTACTTGGACGATTACAACACAACCTATACCAGGGTCTATCAAGTACAGCTGAGGGAGGAGGCGAAGACGGAGACTACGGAGCAGCAGGGCGGCGGTGAAGAAGAGTACTCGTGGTACTTTATAGGCACTATTATAGGGACAGCCTTATTCTTAGGCCTAGCTCTTTATATAATTTACAGGCTTGCCAAAGCCCACACGAAGAAGCTAGGTACATAGTGGCCGGTGTAGCGCTTGAAAATATCCGATGTAGTTAGGTTGGCATTTAAGGCTTTAACCGAGAAGAAGCTAAGGGCCGTCTTAACTATCGTAGGGATATCTATAGGCCCACTAGCACTCATCGCTATATACGGTGTTACGAGCGGTTATGGCGACTATGTAGTTAGGGAGATCAGTGGACTCGGCCAAAACCTCGTAGTCGTTATGCCGGGCGAGGAGTATGAGCTAAGCGAGGAAGACCTAAGATTCTTAAGCGGTATTGAAGGCGTAGTAGACGCTTCTCCATTCTACGGTACGCAGGCAGAGTTCAGGAGACTAGCTGGTGAGGCGGACAACGTATTCGTATACGCTGTTGAATACGAGTTTCTATTCAAAGCTATTCCAAGCCTAGTCGTAGAGAGAGGAGGCATCCCATCTGAAACCGATATAACCAAGTGTATTCTAGGACACGACCTAGCCTATAGCAGCGAGACTCTAGAGCACGACGTTGGAGACGCTGTATCGGTTACGGTGTACAGGACTCGAGAAGCTGGGAAAATAGAAGCAAAGAGGATTACGCTGATAGTTGCTGGTATACTGGAGAAGTATGGAGGAGCAGCCATACTAAACCCCGATGAAACGGTCTTCATAAGCATGGAAACAGCGGAGAAGCTACTAGGGATTAGGGAGTGGAGCGGTATATTACTACTAGCTAGTGAACCAAGCCTTGTACCGAGTATTACGCAGAAGATAAGGGAGCACTACGGAAATGCTGTAACCATAACGGCTTTCTACGCTATAGCGGAGATCGCGTCTTCCATAACCGGGGCAGTAAACTTCATGACCTTCTCGGCCACGCTGGCAGCATTTGCAGTAGCGGTTGCCGGCGTGGCTGCAACGATGATTACCAGTGTTATAGAGAGAACTAGGGAGATCGGCGTATTAAAAGCGCTGGGATTCACGGATGCACAGGTAATAGCGCTGATCATAGCAGAGGGTGTACTAATGAGCTTGATAGGGGCCATAATAGGTATAGCTGTAGGCGTAGCCGTCGCCTATATCCTCGCGTCACACGGTCTAACCATTAGAGCGGGGATGACATCCATCACTATACAGGCTTCGCCAAATATCTCTCCACAGCTCGTAGCCTCAACGATCACGCTGACAATACTAGTGGGTATACTCGGCTCTATATTCCCAGCATATCGTGCTGCAAAGATACCGCCAGCTGTAGCTCTTAGGTATGAGTAAGATACAGTAGAAGCCTGTACACAAATACCTGTTTTCGAACTTAATGTATCTAAGCTCTTTAACGCTAGATAAGTCCATCAAGACTCTAGGCGAGATCCTCCTCTTCTGAGTAGTATGAGGACATTTGTGCCTCCAGCGAGAATGAATGCTTCTCCTAGCGTATACGCTTTAGCTATAGCTGCCTATGCAGATAGTATAGGGCCCATATCGTTTTACCGCCAAACGATCCGCCAACATATGGTGTTTTAACCTCTACTCTGCTAATATCTATTCCTAGAACTCTAGTAATGTTCTTAGCTATTACGTGGGGGAACGGGTTCGGCGCGATGATCTTAATGCCTGTTTCGCGGGGCGTTGCTTCTCTCTACGTATGCGTGCTCTCTACTAGATACTTTGTACCTGTTCTTAATCACAACATCTGCTTTACTGAATACCCTGTCTATGTTGCCCTTCTTAACCAGAAACCTATACGCAATAGTTCTCTTGTAGCTATCGTGTATTAGTACCTCTTTAGAACTCAGCGAGTCGTCTATACTAGTTAGAGCTGGGAGCTTTCTGTATTCCACCTTAACACCGCTTATAGCTCTCTCTGCTTCACCGGGAGTCTTAGCTACAACTATAGCGACGGGTTCGCCGAGGAAGCGCGCTTTGCCCACGGCGAGTGTAGGCATTGCTGGTATGTATCCTACAGCGCTTACTCCTGAGACGTCCTTATAGGTTACAACCTCTACAGCTCTGAGCCTGTAGGCCTCGCTACAATCTATAGAATCTATAATAGCGTGTGGATAGGTGTTGCCAGCGATCTTCGCGAAGTGGTGGTACTGTATATCGAGGTAGTCTTCTATATTCTTAGCTTTACCAGCAATTATTTCTCGAGAATGGGGCTTAACCACAGTTTTTAAACTAGGCATCTATAGCACTAAAACATATGGTAGTGATTTCCGAGAGAGTTAGAAATGTATACCATAATTATCAATGCTTTTCGTAAGCAACTGCGTTTCCAGATAGCCAGATACCTCTAGTCTAGTAGGACAAAAACTATTACGCGGATTTACAACAATTCTATCGGAGCAAGCGATCTTACTAGCAGTAGGGTTTTCCACTAAACTCCTAACATTTACTAGCAGTTCTAATCTTAGGGTTAATATAGTTCCTCTGCTCTCTACGGCTTTGCCTTTTGTAGAAGAACGAGCGTATCAAGCTTATTACTTCTCGATCCATGTTTTTCCTAGGTACTATTACAAATACTTCTCCATGATGCTTAAAGGCTATAACCGCGTACTCACCAGTTTCATTCATTATCCTTATAACTACGTGTTCACCGCTCAGTCTATCCACTAAACTTACCAATTGATCCAGTGGGACAAACCTGTCTATACACTCTTTACTAGGATAAAAAGAGGTTGTCCGCCCAATTCTTGCAACACACTCGACTAACCCACCACTTAATAGCTCCGAAATAAAACTAACTACTTCAGCGAATTTCTCATCGAAAATCATTTTAATTCCCCCTACCTAGATTTGAAGATTAAAAAGGTCTACTGGTTCCTTTGCGCTATAGTCATTTCTCTCAACCTCTCAATTATGTCTAAGATATGGCTTCTCACCAAGCTAGCTAGCTCCATATACCGTACTTTAACAAACATGTTGTCGTTGCTTGGAAGCTTAAATGCAACTACTATATCGCCCGTGGACATGTCGTGGAAGGACATATAGACTTCTCTCTCCTTGTGCTCAAAAATAGCGCGGGCGCTTTCAAGCAATTGGTTATACTTTTCGATAGTGCTAGGCTCTAAGCCGCAGGGATAGCAGAAAATCTCTCCATTTCTCCTTAGAACAACTACCTCTTCTACCAGGTCGTTATCAACTAGTAATGAAAGAGCCATGTTCAGAGTCATCTTACCCGCCTCTCTCGGATCTCCTAGTCTACTATAATTGTTACAATTGTATACATCTACAATGAATGCGTTACCTCCAACTCCTTAAAAAAAAAAAAAAGAACTTTTAACTTTTACTGAGATTATCTCTGAGTAGTCGAATGAAAAGATGACAGAGAAGCTCTGTCTATTTCTACAGCTTACCGGTAGCTTATAAGGAACACTATGCTGAATAGCAGACTTACCGAGATCCATATGTATGCTAGGTATAAGCCTATGCTTAGAGATGCGAAAGAAATAGCTATTATTGCGAGAGAAGCTAGTGTGTTGATTATGCCGATCTTCCTCAAGATAAGCTTAGCGTGGTAGTTACCAAAGATCTTCGTGAGGAGCCTAAGTATCTTGCTGTTCTTTACTCTCGAGTACGCTGTTAATCTGTAGAAAGTCTCCATTCCTAGATTGGTTAGCCTATAGTATATGTCGGTGTGTTTCGTTCCAAACAGCTTGTTTTTGAGCTTGGTTAGCAAAGACTCCTTCCTTATCTTCCTGAAGAGCCTAACATCGCTCTTCCTATCAGCATATGGCTCTAAGTACATCATTAGCCTCTGACCAGATATCCCTGTAGCACTAGCTAGCTCGCTGAGCGGTAGCTCATGGTTCCTACTAGTACCAAGCGCTACGAGGACGTCGTGAAGATAGTTTATGGGTATAACTATCCTAATCATATCTCTAGCCTTTACCTTTCCATAGCTGTTCCTAAGTACGTGTTTAGCTTCGCTAACCCCTAGGATAGCCATGAGGTCGTCGATAGCATTTCTCCCAAGCTCCGTTAGCTCGTATAGGTTGTTCTCTACCTTCCTGATCAAACCCTTGAGCTCTAGCTTCCTAAGAGCATCGAGTACTGGTTTCTTCCTCTGGTTTAGAGCCTTAGCTATCTCCGATGCACTCATAGGGGTGTTGGTTGAAGCGAGATACATAACGATGTCAAGCTGAATATGCGACCTAGAAAAGTCTATTAGACTATCAAACTCTCTTATCTTCTCAATCTTTAAGCGCAGGTCATTAGACATCACGCTCCCACCCCGGTACATCGTTTTTATGCTTCTTTCCGGAGGGGAGCTATCGACTAATTGGCGGAGCTCTAAAGGCTGGTAAACCCTATGAAATGAGTATCCATATACAAACATAGGTGCCAGAGCATATAAGGCTAACTTCTCTGTCTACCTATCGTCGAAATCACTGCATCATGAAGTAGTCACGTCTAGCCGTAGACTAGCAGTAGTAATTACTACTTTTTCTCGAAGAGCTCTTTCTCCCTCCTCCTATACCACAGCCTCTCCCTAATACTGTCTATGTAGCGTCTCCCCTTCTCGGTTATAATAATAGACCCTGTCTTCGTCTTCATTATGAATCCCTTAGCTTCTAACCGGTTTAATCTCTCGCTTATGGTAGGCGAGCTCTCCTGGAGATAGGCTATTATCTCATCGAGCGTGTACTCGCCTGACTTAGATAGCCTACTCAGTAGCTTAACGTCCCAGTCCTTCAGTAGCTCTCTAGTCTCCTTATCTATATCGCGTAGCCAAGACCCGGTATCTGTAGCTAGCTTTACTCCGCCACCTAGTTCGTATCTAGACTTAGCACGACCACCAACAAATGACATAATAAGTAGAACCATGAGTGTAGAGAGCGCCAATGTTAGAAATAGTACTGTTATCTCTAGTGATGTGATCATTTCTCTCCCTAACACTATGCATGCCTACATATCTATACTTGGTAAGAAATACTAATCTATCTTTTCCCTATAGCTAAGAGAATGCATTAGACGGTTAGTCGACGAATATCTCGTAAGAATACGGCATGGAGATTAATGAGATTAATACATACACTATGAGGCGCGGCTAGCAAAACTCGCCGTAATCAAGCCCTAAGTATCCATTCATGCTACTCTTAGAGACCTCCATCACCTCCCCCTAAATCTACGCCAGAGCAGGAAAGAGAAAGCGGGTATAACCCCTATCATTACAAAGAGATACTGTACCGGGATTATCTCTGCTGGTAAGCCCTCGACCATCCCGGTAGTAGCATTTTGTGCTAGAGTAGCATTTCCTACTACTACCTTTATCTCCTGGGACTCAGCCACTACTTCATCACCGCTTAGAACTCTTACTTTAAACCTATACGTATCCTGCTTACTAGGAGCTCTTAACTCGATGGTAGCGGAGCCATCAGCTTTCTCTACAACAATGCCAGGCACCATAACCCATGCCCCGACAAGGTCTTCATACCGTAGTACTTCGAGCAACACTTCGTCTATAGTGGCACCGCTAAGGACGACTTTGATGCTGAACGGAGAGTCTGGATCGGCCTCTATGGTTGTAGGGCTAACTTTGATGCTTATCTGCGGCTTAGAGACCTCCAGCTCAATGATATTGCTCCCGATCCCCGTATCCGTGTAGGCTTTTAGAAAGTATCTTCCAGGCTCTTCTGGTGCAACAAGCTTTACGGATACTCCTGGGAAGGAGACTGGTACTCTACTTAACACGTTCCAGCCCTCTGTGTCTTCTCTCTTAATGACTATATAGGCTGATACGCCGGCCAGAACTGTATTGATCCTCACTTCGAACTCTTCACCGGGTTTAAGCTTCGTTTTATCCGTAGAGATAATCAGTGAGTTCACCACCTTTACGGTAAAGGTATCAGCTAGTGTTAGCTCCCTATACTGGTCTAGGATAAACACCTTAGCTTCCAGAACCAACTGGTATGTACCCGGTTTATCTATTTCTAAGCTAATACTCCCCGCATACTCGGCTCCAGGGCTAACCGCTATGTTAAGCTCCTGAACCACTGTTTCGTTTAAGCCAGTTACCTTAACGGCTCTAAGTAGTACTGCGGACAGGGCCTGGTTCACTATGGTATACGGTACTTCCACAGCCATCCCCGAGTATACCGTTATATTCTTCTCTCTAACATAGAGCTTAATCCGAGGCTCTCTAGCCACACAGTTTACGCTGAACTCTATGGTTTTAGAGAGGCTACTATCCTCTGCGTAGGCTACAAGATCGACTCTTACGCGCAGCTGGCTAGTTAGGCTACAGCTTCTTCTAACGATATCGCTTGGTACCACTATGTTCCTCTCAATATACGAGTTCTTGTACAATGTACCAATATAGTTTGATGAAACCATATTGCTGCTAATGTATAGGTTTACAAATACGTCTACTCCGGTAGGAGATGCTTCTATAGCGTAGACTTCTAGCCTAACCGGCGGTATACCTGCATCAGCGTCCCATGTATGCTTCGTGGATAGAGAGACTTCAGCTAGAAGACTACCTTGCATTACTAATACAGCGTTCTCCGATACCTCTATAGCATCTATGTGTACAGATTTCTCGATATATACTAGAAACGGGCTTGCCGCAGACGATTCGTGGATGAACCAATCGCTTCCTCTAATAGTAATTAAGCGTATCTTAGGCTCTATGTATACCAAGATATCTCCAGCTCTATCAACATAATCGGCTAGACCTACCCCCGGATATACGTCGATTACAGCTGAGATTGCACGACGGCTCTGGTTAAGGTACCCGAGATAGTGCTCCGCTAAACCGAGGACTGTGCCGTTCTCCGTATATGTTTCTAGAGAGAGTACAACATATACCCCTGAAGTATTAGCTGGATACTCCGTAGCGTATACTTCGGCTCTCATAGACATGGGAGACGACATATCCCATACGGGGGGCGCTTCTAGTATGAGTTTAGCATACACAACATAACCGGGTTCCACGATAAACGTGATCTCCCTCCACATATAGCTCTGCATACCTATGACCGAGTAATGAATACCGCCAGCTATGCAGGCATTGCTATGTATTGCTAGTACTAGTATCAGCAGTAGTAGAATGTGTTTCTCCAAGGCTAGAGCCTCGCATCATCTAAGCTACGCTAGAGCCTAGGATTAGTAATTGTTCTACATTATTTATTTATCTTGAAGAGACGTGCGACTTCTAGCCGAAATCAGGAGGCACCCTGGAACATAGACTACTATGCCCAATATCGACTAGTGGCTCGCATCTATGTTATTTCTATCAAGCGCTCTATCTCTAGTATACTCGCGAACAATGCCTGCGCCACGAGATGCATTGCGTGCATAACGACTCCGCTAACGAAGAGCAGTATTGAGAGAGGCACCCATACGGTCTCGTACATACCGCCCTGTGCTACTTTGATTGCGAACGCGTTGAGTATAGCTAGCATTATCAAGAACACAGGCGTTGTCAGGTTAATTAAGTCTACAGGTATAGGTTGGAATGGGAGTACCGTAGGAGTATAAGCAACTGTTCCCTGAATAGTTGTTATGAGGATGTAGAATATGTTCATAAGCGTAAGTATGAACGATAGAATAGCTGAGAACAGAGAGTGTATTATGTAGATTGTTGACTCAAATGCTTTACTGATCTGTATCCTCTGCTTCCTTATATCGAGGATCCTGAAGGTTGTCTCGCTAAGCACTGTGCCTACCTCGGCTAGCTTACCTCCAGCATCTATAGCATCGTATAGGATGTTAACGTTCCTCCTAATAGTCTCGCTCCAAGTCTCTCCAATAAACCTCAGCCACGATATCCTTGGGTCAACTCCAACGTTTAGACGCGCTAAAAGCCTCTGCAAGTAGCGCGTGAGAGGGCCGTAATCGCTGCGCAGTACCGATGCTAGAGCAGTAGGTACGTGTGGTACAGTTGCATAGGTTAACCCAAAGCTCCGGATGAATATTGGGAAGAAGGACTCTATTTCGCGGATCTTTTTCTCTACTCTCCTCGCATAGAAGCCAGGGATAAGCAGGGGTAAAGCACCTAAAGCCATCGCGAAGCTAGGGATCATAATGTTTACATATATGAATCCCCCTATAATTAGGCTCACTACTATACCAAGTACCAGTAGTAATCTATACCTTCTCCTTTCGGGAGGGTAGATGGGAAGGGTATGGGTTAAGCGATCTCTTGGTAAAACCCGATATATAACATATAGGAGAAGGGTTAGAACGGCTATGATGCCGAAGTATATTATTATTATGGTGTTGGGAGAAGCAGTAAAGAATATAGAGAATATGAGAAACGTTATAACCAAGAATATAGAGCTCGAAACACTAGATGTGTACACGCCGAGCAAAAGCTTAGTAGCCTCTACTACTCTACCGTAGTGCGCATGGTACTCTGTGAGGAAAGCCCTCCTCTCGACATCGAGGAATCTCTCGGGGTCTTCACCTATATTCAGTATTTCTCCAAGCCTTAGCAAGAAATCCCTGAAAACCTTGTTCCTAACATCTCTAACAGCTACCCTAACGGCTTTGTTGAAGCCATAGCCCCATTCAACGGCTAGGTTAGCTATCTTCCTCAGGATAACATCGTACTTGCCGTAGCCTCCAGCCATATTATTTAGCTCGAAGAGCCTTTTACGTGGAGG
>QMWW01000018.1 GCA_003661825.1 Thermoprotei archaeon | reverse complement strand
TCGCGGCAATAGACGCTGGGAGCCTCTATCACTATATCTCCAGGATTACAGCCCAAGATTTCGGCAGCTAGCCTATTCAATCTTTCTCTAAGCCTATACGCAGCTAGTAATGTAGCGTTTCCAGTCATAACTGTGACTCTTGATGCAACGGTAGGGCCCGAATCCGGCGTACTAGAGGTATCGGCAGCCTCTATCCTTATATAGCTTGGCGGTACGCCCAGTATTTCAGATAGTATACTGGTTAACCCCATGAGCGAGCCCTGCCCCATATCCGTTGTTCCACTCCTTAGTATTATGCTACCATCCCGCTGTATCATTACTGAGACGGCCGAGTAATCGGCTCCTTCTGCGCCTATACTATTGCCATGGTAGAATATCGCTATTCCTATTCCTCGTCTAGTCCTGCCTGTATCCTCTCTATACTTCCTCCTCTTCTCGTACCAACCACTAAGCTCTATAGCTCTCTTGATAGCTTCCTCTAACCCTACTCCATGGTCTAATAGCTGACCGTGTACCGTATGATCGCCGTTTCTTAAGATGTTTTTAAGCCTGAACTCGACGGGATCTATGCCAAGCTCTTCTGCCAGTAGATCCATTTGTCTCTCAACGGCAAACGTTACCTGGGGATTACCGAATCCCCGGAAGGCACCAGCATATACCTTGTTGGTATAAACAACGGCTAAGTCTATTTTCGCATTAAGTACTCTATAGGGCCCAGTTGAGTGAACTACTGCTCTCCACCCGACAAAAGGCCCTAGACTAGCATATGCACCTGTATCCAGGATTATCTCTGCTTCAATACCTAGCAGTATCCCATCACGCCGTGCAGCATGCTTGTACCTAGCTATCATTGGATGCCTCTTGCTGTGGCCTATAATAGACTCTTCTCTAGTATAGAATGCTATAGCTGGTCTTTGAACAGTTAGTGCTGCAAGCGCTGCTTTAGCTGCTACTTCGTTACCCACATCTTCAGCCCCGCCGAACCCTCCTCCTAGTGCTGGTGCTATAACTCTAACCTTGTTATAGGGCAAACCCAGTACTTGGGCTACAGCTTTACGTGTATCAAAGGGACACTGGGTTTTAACATATATCGTTACAGCATTGCCGGGCTCTGGGACCGCTATAGCTGCTTCAGGCTCTATATATGCGTGTTCTTGCATTGGTGTTCGGTACTCGTTCTCGATAATCACCGATGCTTCGCGAAATGCCTTGTTTATGTCTCCTCTCCTGATCCTGTAACGTGATAGTACATCGCTTCCTCTCTCGTCATGTATTAGTTCATGTGGCTTCTCCTTTAACCCATTCCACTCTACTACTTCTAATGGGTCAAGAATTGCCTGGAGGGGTTCGTAATCTACACTAACTAGCTCGCTAGCTTCAACAGCGTTTTCGTAGGATTCAGCTATGATTAGAGCTACGGTATCGCCTATATACCTTACCTTTCGATCAGCTAGTAGCGGCTGGTCTGGAATTACGTATCCAACACTATTGATCCCCGGTATATCTCTTGCAGTAAGTACCTTAATAACTCCTGGATAACTAGATGCATCTGATGCGTCAATCGACTTGATCCTAGCGTGTGCATACTTTGCTCTAACACTATAAACGTATACCGGATTACCTATGTACTTCAGTAGATCGAGAGTAAACAGAGGTTCGCCCATTACTTTACTTAGTGCATCCCATCGCACTATTTTCTTTCCAATGAACTTGAATTCTCTGGTTGATTTCCCGTAAAACCTCTTAAAGAACTCCTCGATTACTCTAACATACTCGGGCTTAGACATTATTTATCCTCCTCTAGAACCTTCATGTAGTACTTAGATCTTATATGCTCTAGATCAAACATTTCATCTCCGCGCTTGAGGTAATTAATAGCTATCTTAACGGCATCCAGGTACCTATGATAGCTACCACACCTGCACAGAACATTTGCTAACCATTCAAGTATTTCATCCTCAGTAGGGTTAGGGTTTCGATCTAGAAGAGCTTTAATAGTGATTATAAAGCCCGGTATACAGAACCCGCACTGTATACCCCCGCTTTCAAGAAATCCTACTTGGATAGCGTGGATCTTTTGGGGTGGTACAAGTCCTTCTAGTGTAACTATATTTGCTCCGTCAAGCGATGCCGTGAGTACTAGGCAAGAGCGAACGGGGGCGCCATCTACTAGTACAGTACAGGCTCCACACTCTCCTCTACCACATCCTTCCTTAACGCTCATTAATCCAAGCCTATATCTCAGCGTATCTACTAGCCTCTCATTACTCTTGACCTCGATCTCTCTATCAACACCGTTTATACGCAGACGCACGCGTATCACGGCGTTCTCCTCTTTAGCCGTTCATAGATGCGTAGGAGGTTTCTTTTGAGTACAACCTTAGACATTTCAAGTCTATACTCAGCTGTTGTCCACCAATCGCTTCTTCTCTCCATTTCGCTAGGTAAGACTTTCTCTATAGCCTCGTTTAGTGCTTCCTCGCTAAACTCTCTATTAAGTAAGAACGCTTCGGTTCTACGTGCTCTTCTAGGTATGTGCTTAGCCTTTACCATATCGAAGCTTATCTTCACATCAGTTATTACGTTGTTTTCATCGAGGCACATGAAAGCAGCTGAAGTAACTACTCCTGCTATCATTAGCTCTCTGCGGTCAAATTTTATGAAACTACTGCTACAGCTACTTCCAGGTTTTTTAAACAGTATCTCAGCTATTAGCTCGCCTGGCTTTATATCAAGCTCTCTCTTATCTAATACAAAATCCTCTAGAGCTACTATTCTCTCACCACTAGTGCTTATGAGCCTAACTCTAGCATCATAAACTAGTAGTAGCGTGAGATAATCACTATATGGTGTAGACGAGGCAATATTGCCTCCAATAGTAGCCATAAATCTTATGGATATAGTGCCAAACTTATGGAAAACATCAGTAAATCCAGCATATCTTAGGTCTTTACCGAGAATACTTTGATTCAGATCCCATATGCTGGTTAATGCACCTATACGTATCCATCCATTTTCCTCCTTAACATAGGAGAGTTCTTTTCTAAGTTTTCTTAAGCTTACGATATATTTTGGAACAGGTATTCTGCGATCGCGTAGTAGGACTAGTAGCTCGGTTCCACCAGCTAGCAGTCTAGCCTCTCTACCATATTTCTCCAAGACATCTAGCGCTTCTCTTAGAGAAGAAGGTACGATTACTTCAAATCTAGGTAAAACCACGAGATCACCTAACAGCGTAGTTATTTAATTATTCTGAGCCCCTACAGGATAAAAATCTTACCTTGATAGCAAATTGTAGTAGTTCTTCGCATAAACTTTATTAAAGCAGTTTAATTAGAGACTTTATTGATCAAGTAAATCATGGCTATTCTTCTAAGTTCTAAACTGGTGAAATCTGTTGGAGAAGATATACATAAGAGACGCCGTGTACGATGAGATTCCAGTATACCGTGATACCGAGGAGCCTTTAATAAACAAGTGGGAGCTCCAGAGGCTACGCTACATTAAGCAGCTCCAACTAACGTACCTCGTATATCCATCAGCAGTGCATACAAGGTTTGAGCATAGCTTAGGAGTAATGCACATAGCAAGCGACTTTATAAATAGCATCCTTGAAAACTCGCCTAGCCTTGAAGCGTTAAAAGCAGAAGCAGGGGTTCCACTAGTCAGTGACTCAGCGTTTCAGAAAATGAACCGCATTATCGTTAGACTGGCTAGTCTGCTACACGATATAGGCCATGGCCCTCTCGGCCACTTATTCGATGAATATGTTATACCAAAGATTCTTGGTGCAGAAGCTAGGAAAACTCTTGCTGATAGATGTTTCTCCCACGAAGTCATAGGATTCCTCATATACTGGCATAGGCTTAGAGAAGAAATAAAGCAGCTACTAGTGAAAGCGGGGTTTGGTAAGTATGTTGAAGACATGATTACATGGCTTGACCAAATAATGATACCTCTATGTAGAGATCCTAAAACAGGGGTTCTCATATATCACTCAGAGTTTAATGTTAGTGAACAAGGTTATGGGTATTTCCTGAGAATGATAGTAAGGGATTTTCTGTATCCATCGGATCTCCTTGACTATCTTATAAGAGACAGTAAATTCAGCGGTGCTATAGAGCTTGGAATGATCAATAGGAAGAGACTAATACGCTATACAACTCCAGTACCAGTAGAACACGTTCTAAGCAGGTTTTCGAAAGAACATTTAGGGAAAGAATTAGAGCTTTACAAGAACATCCCTACACCTATACTCCTCATGATAGATGAAAAGATCATACCAGACCTAATAAGGTTCCTCGATGCACGAAGACTTATGTATGAAAACGTCTATTTGCATAGAGTGATCAGAGCCTTTGGCTGGTCAGCGATCGAGATCTTATCTGATCCAGAGGCTTGGTGCTATATAGGGCTTCAGAAAAACATACTACCTAGGGTACTGCTACGACCACGGGATCAGGGGCTAGTAGAGGCTTTCCTAGAAGAGTACTTAGACCTAACAGATCACGTCTTAATGGAGATCAGAGGGCTAGTTAAGCGTGGTGTAGTAAAGAGCAAAACTATATCTAATCACGTTAAGTCGATATTTGACTATAGAAAGCCTATGTATAAGTGGCTCATAGGCGAGATCATACCAGCTATACCGCGCTTTACTCCAGGCATTAGGCTAAGCCGTAGGATCAGGGAGTGCGAAGAAGAGCTAGTAGACTTCATTTCTTCTAACATCGAAGAGTGGGTTAAGGATTACATCAGGATCGGGATCGAGCAGATCCAGGTGTTTCCCAATACGGCGTGGAATGTTCAAGGCCCTCACATACTCATAAAGATCGATAGATCTATCAGGCTCTATAGCGTAGAAGAATTTTCGCTTAGATACCACTTGTCGAATATAGGCGAGGTAAGGCTATACACCCTCAGGAGCTTAAACAAGGCTACAAAGGATAAGCTCAGAGAGATCTTTCTCGAGAAGGTGAAGGATAATGTTGAGTGGAGGAAGAAGCTGGAAGAACTGGTAAGCTTTACTACAGTATCAACTATTACGATGTAGCTATAGTTTATAGCATCGCTAAATATAGTTTCTCGGGCTTAGGAGCATAGTTAGGGAGAGTAAGTAAGCCGCACAGCACTCCATTACCTATACATACCTTTTCTAATAGACCCTGTGAACTAAGTAGTACTAGCTCGTATCCTAATTTATAGGAGTGAGGGCCCATTCCAGTCCAAAACCAGTCACCCCATAGGTCCTTGATCGCCCTTTCTTGTATTAACTTATAGGTATAGACGTGTATAGCCTGGGGTAGAAATGATTTATCGTAGAAATACCAGTACGAGTAGACAATACTATAGAGTAACTTAAGCCTCTCATCAGCTATATACTGGTAGAAACCCTTACTCAAATCAACACCCGATTACTCCATTTAATAGTTCCTATTAAAAGAAGGCTCAGTGTGTAGTATCCTGGAATGAAGATGTAATAAACTATCTAATATAATATCGTATTAACTCTGGACTACACTTTTCCTAAAACAATATATGTTGAGTCCTTCTTACTACTCTACTATGTACTGGCTGTAATATTTGGTGATTTTACTTGGATCGCAGAGTTTGCAAGAACTTGCTTGACTGTATAGGAAATACCCCTATAGTTAAGCTAAGTAGATCTCTTCCAGCAGATATACGTGCCGAAGTCTGGGGAAAGATGGAGTTCTTAAACCCCACTGGTAGTATTAAGGATCGTATGGCATACTATATGATCAAGAAAGCGGAGGAGAGAGGAGAGCTAAAACCCGGTATGACGATAGTTGTGCCAACAACTGGTAATACGGGTATAGCCTTCTCAGCTATAGGGAGCTTTCTTGGCTATAAAGTCTTGATCATTATACCGGAAGAAATGAGTGCTGAAAGATTTATGTTGATGAGACTATTAGGTGCGGAGTTCCTGCTTACACCTGGTGGAGAAGTTGATGCAGGGAGAGCTCTTGAACAAGCTAGGGAACTTGCTGAAAAAGAGCCGGATAAGTACTTCTTGTTTGATCAGTGGAGTGATGAAGCAAATATAGAAGCACACTATGAGACTACTGGAAAGGAGATCCTCGAGCAGGTAGGGTGTCCAGATCTGTTTGTGGCACAGATAGGTACAGGGGGTACTCTTATAGGGATAGCGAAGAGGCTTAAGGAAGAATGCCGCAACACTATAGTGGTTGGAGCAGAACCTGGTGAGTGCCCTGTAGCCTATAGTTGGTTTAGAGGATTGCCCTCTCCTAAATGTGATAGACACGAGATCGAAGGTGTGGGAGACGGTTTTGTACCCGAGATCATTGTGAAGAACAAGCCGCTTATAGACGACTTTGTTTTAGCATATAGCGATGAATCGATAGAGATGGCTAGAAAAATAGCTAGGTACGAGGGGCTACCAGTAGGTATATCGAGTGGAGCAAACATTGTCTCAACGATTAAGGCGATAAGGAAATACAAACTAGGTGAGGGCAAAGTAGCCGTGACTATACTACCGGATTATGCAGCTAGGTACTTTAGTACTAGACTATTTAGACGGAGAAGAGAAGCCATACGTGTAAGAGCTCTCTTAGAGGATCTGGGTATTTGATTAAATGATTCAATAAACTGTTTCAATACATTGCGATTATTTTTAGTTAACTAGTTCGCTTTACTTCACAGTGTAGTGGCAATCACAATGTTTATATAATAAAGAATACATAGATCACTACCAGGCTAAAGGGTTGTATCATGCGCTTTCAAGACTTCTCTCGTCTCCTTAGGAAGCTTGTTGGAAAGAAGAGAAGGTCTTGCACATCTACCGTAACCCTAGGGAATGAGGGCTTCTGTTCAAAGCTGGACAGTATTATAACTGTTGCTAGAGAGCAACTTAGTGAGGTCATCCCTCTGTATGATAAGCTTGAATGGGTTTTCTATAGCAAGAAAGGGACTTCCGCTATTTGCCACTTACTAGACGACCCCATAGATTTTTACGCAGTATTGCGCCAGTTCTATGGAGAAGGAACTATATATGGTGAAGAAATAGCTAACTATGTGTTAAAAGTTATACTGATAGCCGTATTTCTGGGGAATAAAGCTGGAGCGGAGAAAGCGTATGATGCCGTGCTTAGTGGTGATGATGTAGAGTTTAAGAAAGCGATAGATAAACTAGCTAGAACCCTTAATGCGGCTAGGATCTAGTGAGTCAAGTACTTTTTTGTTAAACCATTTTTTGCTCTTCGCAGCTACCTTCAGTGAAGCAGCTAAAACCCCTTTCATAGTGGCATCGTACTCGTTATACCCTCTTGCTTTATAGTAGCTCGTAACAGCTAGTAGTACATCACCAGCGCCTACCTCGTCTATGGCTTTTACTCTTACAGGTGGTATATACTTTGAACAACCACGATATACCATGTACAGCCCTTTTTCATCCATAGAGACGAGGAATAACTTATTCCTATGACTGCTATAATCTTCTAAAATACCAAGGAGTTCATTGAGCCCCCTCTTAATCGTGAATTCTCTTACATTTCCATGTATTATGTCAACGTATCCAAAGAGATCTAGTATAGTAGGGCTCCACTTGTTTGCTATCGAGTCATTTCTCACTTCTCTAACAAGTCCCTGGATGTCGAGGGATAGTACTTCTGCTAGCCTATAAGCATGAGCCGAGGCTAGCACTTCATTTTTAACTTCTCCTAGTACGGGAGAGAATATAAGTATCTCTGGCTCTATCTCCCTATACACCTTCTTAAAGAGATCAGCTGGAATGCTGCATCCTCTCCTTAGTACGCGTGTAGCTCTACCGCCTACTATGGCAAATATAGGGATAGAGCCACAGGGGTTTTCGTATATGTTGAACTCTGCATACACTTCGTTAAAGTACCTTCTATACTCACTAGACATAGAAGTTAGTAGATATACTTCTACTTCTAGGAGCTTTAGTGCCCAACCTCCATAGTAGCCGGGTCCACCGACTCTAAGCTTTCTCTCCTCAACTAAATCCAGTGTTAGATCTCCAACTATCAGAGCCTTCAAGACGTATACCCTGTTCCAAATCCATGCTCATGTAGCGTAATCCTCTACTGGTTAGTCTAACGAGACCCGGACTATGGTTAAGGTTGGAGATAACAAATACTAAACTCTAGACTTTTTCTTCTTCAAGCTTTTCTTCAAATAGTTTTCCACTCTCGCTTGTTAGATCTTTATACTCAGGTGCTAATACGTCTCTATTTTCAGGGTGTTTTGAGAAGTAGTATACTGAATAGTTACAAACAGGTTTAATGAACCAGCTGTTTTCTCTCGCTAACTTTATAGCGGTACCCTGGCCATGGCATCTTGGAGGAGTATATGTCTTTCTTATGCACATTATTCCATTTCCCACGGAGTATTTGATAAGTGCCTTGGAGCCGTTGGACATTACTGCATAGATGACACGCGTTGTATGCCTTATATCTATATCTGCTTCCCCGCCTTCTTATGTGAGCAATAGTACTAATGCTATAATAAATAGAGTAAAAGATATTATTACTAGCGATTTAACTAGGTTGTCAAGGTTTAAGCTTGTTCCGCGTTCTGCAGTGCCTTTATGCCATCGTTTCCAAGCCATTCTTTCCTTAGCCCATGTTGCCGGGTAGACATGGGTTTCTAGCGCATTTGCATCGCTGCATTCTGAGCTATCTAGGATACTTCTTATAACGTCTAGGTATTTGCGCAGCACTCTATGCCTAGGATCGTTGGCTATAGCGCTGTATACTAAGTCTTTATGGCAACTAAGCCTCGATATATGGAGAGCCAGCTCTTTACTACTTAATATAGCTTTAACGACTTCAACCGGGTCACATACATCTTTGTCACAGTACTCCTCAAGATCGTATACCACATTAGAGAGCTTTACTAGAAACCCATCAATACTCCTGACATAACTCAGCGAATCTTTTAGATACCCGAGGTACTTCTCATAGATACCCCGCATAGCGTCATCACGGACAACTACGTCTACGTTAGAAACGTTCTTAGCTTATCTACTACGTGGTATCAGTAGTTACACCTTAAAATACTTATTTAACAACTTAGTAACAGTAGTAAAATGCAGAAGCCTTTTTCAGTCCCTGCTCTGTTAGTAAGGTGTAGTCGGTTGGGTAAAATAGTTTTACCTATATTGATGTTGTTGCTCCTATGTTTTACAACAGTGCATGGTCTAAGCCAAGATCTCGGGTATCTCGGTTACTCGTATCGTGTTGAAGGATACTATGAAGGATTGTACGAGCTGGTTGCTTCTGGAAGCTATAAGTCAACGATAACAGGAGATCCTAGTGATTTAGAGCAGGGATTTCTAAGAATAACTTATAAGGTAAGGTATGTGCTTAACATCCTGATTAATGAGTATGAATATAGGTACGTGTATGTATATACTCTGTTAAGTTTTAATATAAAGGCTCAAGGATTTAGTAGAGGCTTTGTAAACTCGATAAACCTAACTTTACTAAAATACGTTAATAAGACTAAATATGAGGTTTCTAGATGGGTTAAGCTACCAATAGTACTCAAACTAAACCTGACTAATGGCTCCATCTACTTCGAAAATGCCGGTAAGTACTATAGCGTAACAGGTATTTCGCTTTACAACGATGTTGTATGCTTTGAATACGCAACATACCACGAGAGCATAGTTAATAGTGTGCTGAACAGACTTATTCTATCACTATACTATGATCCATTAAGTGGTACGCCTCTATACTTCTACAAGTATGAATCATCCCTAGATCTATACAATGATAAGAACTTCATGTATACTAAACAGGTAGTAGTGGAAAATGGGGTCAGTTTGGATCTCTCTAAAGTCTCCAGATCTATCATGAAAAACATATACTTCAGCGGAAGCAAAGACGAAAGCGAGGTAGCTCGCTTAGGAGTGATATACTATGGTAGACTACGTGGATTTTCGATAAATTGTTCTAACAAAGATCTATACTTAAGACTGGATACGTTGCATCCTTATAGAGTAGTTCTGATTATAGATAGTTACACAGTATCTATTGACTACTCGTCGCTTAAGCTCAGAGAATATAGCGTTAGGAACACTAAGATATACGTATCACCCGTCATGTATAGATCCACGGAGTACACTATAGTGTTTAATAAGCCTATTAAACTGCCTAGTCGTGTAGATAACAAATCACTAATACGCGAAGTCACCATCGAGGAAAGAGAGTATTCATCGATCTATGTTTACGTCTACAGTTTAGTGTTCAACGTACTCGTGTTACTAGGAGCATACTATCTCTGTAGAGCAATAGCTAAGATCGCGAGGGAAGCGCTAAAAGACTAGTTATATTCCATACACCCATCTCTTCTATCCAGTACTCGTAGTGCCTAAGGCCTCCGCCCTAAGATCGCTTGCTACCTGTACAGCTACTTTTCTTCCAGATATTATTAGGCCACCGATTAGCGGTCCTACCCTATTCGCGTTATAGAGCTCTGCTACGCTTAAACCAGCAACGTATAGACCGGGTACGACCATTCCTGTTTTCTCTATAATCTCTTTCTCACCAACCCATACATTACCGCTAGAAGCACCTGGTACCTCGAGCTTTATCTCTGGGTGTTTTTTAACGAGAGTCCTTACAACGCAGCATTCGTAGTCTGTAGCATCTATTACTGCTCTAGCCCATATGTATAGAGGATTTGTCCCCTCTCTGTCATCGAGTGGTAGTGCTGTATTGACTAAAGCACCTGTTACGCGGAGCTCGTCTCCTCTACCTCTAGTTATGACGTCTTCGATCTTTATGCCTAGCCATAGATTGGCTCCAGCATCTAAAGCCTTAACGCATATCTTAAGCAAGGCTTCAGAAGGATCTACCACGTATATTCCGCTCAATCCGCTGTAGAGCCTGATACCAGTGTCTTTAGCTATTTCTACGGCTTCTCCTTCCTCGATCAACGCTACAGGCAGTACTATAGGAGTGCTTCCCCCCATACCTGCAAGTCTTAGAGATTCATCTACGATGAGTACCTTGAACTTGTTTAGAGCTAAAAGCCAGGCAGCAGTTAATCCAGTGAATCCAGCGCCTACTACGAGTACATCAACGTCTACGATTTCGCTCAGTCTCTCCATAGACTTTTTTACAATAAGCTTAGCTAGATCTCCTTCATTATAACGGGTTATAGCTTCTGGAAAAGGAGTAGTCAACTAGGTCTCACCTATCTCTCTAAAATTATTTCCACTTTCTGGCTTCCACTTCTCCAATTTGTAAGCCATATCCCAGAACATGTATTCGTACCTCGAGCTAACCTTGAATATGTAGTTTAATCTAGCTATACTTCCTCCTTCTCTCCATAACTCGTCCACAATATTAATTAGGCTCTCCGTGGCTTCGCGGTATTCTTTTGAAAGATAGGCTTCTATCCATTTTCTGTAGACTTCGTTTCTATTATTGCTGATATACTTCTTGTTTACTTCGGCTATCTCCATGTATGTCCAGAAGCATGGTAGTATGGAAACAAGGCATTCTAGGGGCGTTCCCAGACTACATGTAACGAGTATGTGGTTTATATAAGCATAGTTCGTGGGTGCTGGCTCTGAGGCTAGTACGTCTTCGAGCTTTAACCCGATCATTGGTATTAAGCGCTTGTAATTATCCATCTCTATGGTAGCATCAGCATATGCAAGCTCTAATGCAGTCTTTAATAGATTGTAGTCGTGCGATTTAGCTACTACAAGCGAAAAAGCTTTAGTGATGCCTATTAGGAAGCTATAGTCTTGTATAATGTAGTACCTAAACTTTTGGACAGGCAAATCTCCTCTATACAGCTCTACTACAAATGGGTGATCGTAGATCTTTTTCCATATCTCCGCTGAAGATCTTCTAAGTGTTTCTGTGAGCTTCACTAGGGAGAACCCCCCTCTTTTTTCCTCTTCTTTAACAAGTACACGTTATACCGGTATATGGCTAGTGGGTTTTTACCTCTTCCACATGGCTCGGTTACTGGACACATTCTTAGGCTTTTCATAGTATCGCAGCTATAGGGTAAGTATTTTTTCCGCGAACCCCTAAGACCCGCTATATGCTCTATCTGATACCTCGCTATCTTCTCGTTAAAATCGGGGGCTTTCTTAAAGAACTCTAATATAGCATCCGGATCTAATCCTATATTCGATAAAAACGCTGCAACAGCAAATCTTTCATGATGACTGAGGTTCTCCCCGGCGTGTAGCTTATTGATTAAGAGCTCCATGCAGGGAGGCAGCGCAGCAGGTATGTAACCAGTTACCTCGCTCTCTATACTGGTTGTTCCTCCTTTAAACCATTCGTATTCCTCAAGGACTTCCCTGTATTTATCTATGAATAACCTTACCTTCTCTACATCGAACTCTATTTTACCCGGCAATTCCACGATCTTCTCGAATATTGCTTCCTCGAGTAAACGGATAAATACTTCTTTATCGAGAAACACTTTTCCATCACTAACTATTTGGTTAGATAACATGTACTTCGGATCTTTAGCTAATCTTTTAGATGCTATTTTGAGGTATTGTTTAACCGGGATACTGATAGGCTTTACTCTATACAGTACTCTTCCGGATCTTATACCTATAGGTAGCTTTGGCGGGTTTCTCGAAATTTCAGCGGTTAGCCCGAGTAGTTTAGCTATAGCCACTACTGTAGGAAGGGGTATTCTAGCCAATTTCTTTGATGCTTCTTTGGAGTATGCATTCGCTATTCTTCTTATAAGCCTCTTCTCACCGAGTGCTATAGCAC
>QMWW01000017.1 GCA_003661825.1 Thermoprotei archaeon | reverse complement strand
TAATTTCCTTCGTTGTAGTATTTTTGTTTCCATACATGTAGCTGGTATTGATGATTAGAAATAGATTTCTACTAAGTTATATGCTGTGGAGATCAGAATTGCCCGCCAGACTTAGGTATGAGGCTTCACTATACTACGACGATAAGGCTCTCGAGATGCTTCGTTCTCTAAATATACTTGATCTACTATTTAATGTACTTAAAGAGATAAGAGTTGATTGGCTTGCAGATCAAGGCTCTATACCCCTACCTATTAGGTCTTTCAATAATTCTAGAGGCTAGTGCTTACCCAAAACCCGGGAATGTTCATAGATATGCCGATCTACCAGATCTCTCGTACAATTCTTTTATGCTCTGCGGAGTTTTCGGAATAGAGGGTTTTTACAGAGGAGTACGTCGGGGTTTACGTGGCTGGGGTAAAGTGGTATTTGGTGACTTGATTTACTATGTCCTTCGTAGAGTAATTAGTAGTGGAGGGGGAAATGCTTGTTTAGGATCTCTGACTCTTTTAGCCCCTTTAAGCGTATCTATAGGGTATTCCCTTAGACAAGATAGGGAGTCCCTTAAAGCATTTATAGAGAACGTAGAGGAAGTACTCAGTTCATCAACCATTGAAGACTCTATATATTTTTACCGAGCGATTAGAATGGTTACTCCGTCGCACATTAAGGCTTCAGACGATACTGGTGGACATGTCAATGTCTGGTCTAGGAGATACGTATCCGAGCTTAGGGAAAAAGGCTATCGCCTCGTAGACATCATACGATACAGCTCGTTGAAGGAAATAGTTCATTATGAGCTAGTAAACCTTTATCCTATTAGTCTAGATGCTCTATCATTTATGGAGAATAGGCTCTCTGTTCATGGTGATCTAAACAGAGGTATAGTTGAGACTCAGCTTTACTTAATGAGCAAATACGTTGACTCCTTGATAGCTAGAAAGCATGGAGAAGAGGCAGCACTATGGACTAGAAAGCGCTCATCTGAAGTGCTTAGAGCTGTGTTAAGCTCTGGTATAGAGTGGATTAAATTCGCTCAATCGTTTGACAGCGAACTTAGGAGCAAAGGATATAATCCCGGATCAATAGCTGATATAGTAGTGTCTACCATAGCTTTTTATGTTATAAAGCGTAGTCTTGAGGGAAAACCAATACTAGTTGAACACATGGTAGTTAATCTAAATAGCTCCATGTATAGAGTATTAGATATTAGATAATAGATAATAATATAGAAACAGAAAACTTACATGGTACACGTATAGAGCGGTGATCCACGATGAGTGATGAATTACCAGATCACTTAAAACTCAAGCTCCTTAGGAAAATCATGAGTGAAAGCCTTAAGAAATCAGCAGAGGAAAAGCCTGAAATAGTGGATCCGGAGAGCTTAGTATGGAGTAAACTTTCTGATGAGAAGGCTAGAGAACTTATGGAAAAAGCAAAACTTCTATATCCTGACAAATACAAGCATGCCGTACTAGTGTTTTACTACTTGCTGAGAAACGGTGTTGTAAAAGAGTTCGATGGATACACTACTCTTACTTTGCTACATAGGCTTGGAATCCCGGTTAAACCGGACCTAAGAATAAGATTTGTTAAACGAGGTAGAGAAGTCGACTTAAAAGAATACCTTGAATAGTATCTCTCCTATTTTACTCCATATAGAGTTAATGCTAATACTGCAGCTTTTGTCCAGAGACCGTTTTCTGCCTGATCGTAGATGATAGATCTTTTTGGATCATCTATCACGTCATCATCAGCCTCGTATCCACGCATGATCGGTAAAACATGCATTAGTACGCCGTGTTTATCCATCAGGTCTATGAGTTCCCGAGTAACTTTCCACTCTTTATATCTTTCGTATAGCTTTAGCTCCTCGTCTTTAAACCTACTATACCCGAGCTCTACTAGTTTAGGTGAAGCCCAGTTACGCGGGAAAACAGCATGTGCTCCATTAAGAGCTTCTCTTAGCTTGCTAGTAACTACTAGTGAACCACCGCTGTCTTCTGCGTACTTCTTTGCCTTACTAACTAGTTTAGGGTCTAGGTCGAAGCCTGGCGGTCTTGCTATTACTACGTCTACTCCGAATCTTGTAAACAATATTAGATCCTCCTGGACACTGCACCATCCTCTTATCTCTGGGCTATACGCCCACATTATAACGTATTTCTTTCCCTCTACTTTACCGAATTTCTCTCTAAACGTGTAGAGATCGGCTAGTCCCTGAGTTGGGTGGAACATGTCATCAGCCATGTTTATTACTGGTACACTGGCAGCCCGCACTATCTCTCTAACTACGGCGTTGCCTCTACCGTATACGTAGTCTATTGCTTTATCAAGTATTCTGACACCTATTCCATGCCCATATCTATCATACATGGCAGCTGCGTCTTTTACCGCTTCGCCTACTTCGCCAGGTTTAAGCGCTAGCCTAGTGGTTTTTGCTTCGATGTAAGCTGCATGGCCTCCAAGATAGTGCATAGCTGCTTCGAATGCTGCACGTGTTCTTGTTGAAGGCGCGAAGAATAGCATCCAGAACACTTTTCTTTCAAGGATTCTCGGTAAATACTCAATGCCATAATATTGTGCAGTGTGCTTTAGCTCTTTAGCCAGGTTAAGCGCTATCTCTATTTCTTCAACACTCCACTCCATGGTCGTTACTAGGTCTTTACCGCTGAGATCTCTGACAAGGTACCTCAACAGGGGTTCTCCTCTGCGTATTTCGTTAAACTTTAATAAATGCGAATATCTATTAATTTATCGCCTATAGTGATATTCAGCTGATCGAGTGATTCGCATGAAACCTCAAACGCTAAGTTACAAGGAGTTCGTTGAAGACATGCTTGGTGAGGGAGGCTTCGTATACATTGCGAGATGTAGGAAACTGGCTGAAAAAGGGTATAAAGTCATAAATCTCAGCATAGGACAACCTGATACACCTACTCCTGATGGCATAATTAAAGTGGCAGTACATTCGCTTATCCTGGAAAAGTTTACTTCATATACTGAGACTCCAGGTATACCAGAGCTTAGAGAAGCCATCGCGGAATACTTAAACGAAAGATATGGCTCGGACGTCTCATGGGAAGAGGTTATAGTTGGTCCAGGAGCTAAGGCAGCTCTATTTTTAGCTATAGCGGCATATGTGAGAGAAGGCGATGAAGTACTCATCATAGAACCAGCATATCCAGCGTATTCTGAGATAGCTAAGGTATTCAGAGCTAAGCCTGTATTTGTTTCTCTAAGGTTTGAAAACACCAATGGCTTTAGATTAGATATTGAAGCCCTTGTAGAAAAGATCACAAAGCGTACAAAGATGATAGTTATAAATAATCCACACAATCCAACGGGCACAGTACTTACGGGAAAGGAGATTGACGCGATCGTTGACATAGCTAGAGAGAACAAGTTGCTAATATTAGCAGATGAAATATATGATAATTTCGTCTATGATGGTGCTTTCAGATCTCTCTTATCATATCCTGATTGGAGAGATTGGTTGCTCTATGTGAATGGGTTCTCTAAAACGTTTTCAATGACAGGTTGGCGTTTAGGCTACTTAGTAGTAGATAGAAGAGCCTCACAGGTGTTGCGGAAATTGGCTGTTAATATATGGGGGTGTCCAACGAGTTTTGTACAAAAAGCTGGTGCTAGGGCTTTGAGGGATCATGGGATCCGGAAATGGGTTGAAAAACTTGTCAGAAGGTACAGAGAAATGAGGGATCTAATGTATGAAGGTCTTCAGGATCTATATGGGGTAGAGGTCTGGAAGAGTAGAGGAGCCTTCTACTTATTCCCGAGAATTAAGAGGTTCTTAAATACTGTGGGGATGGGTATCGAAGAATTCGTTGAGTACTTAATAGATAATTACCAGTTAATAGTTCTTCCGGGTAGTGTTTTCCCGGATAAAGCTGGAGAAGGCTATGTAAGGTTCAGCTTCTCGGCCAGTAGAGAAGAAATAGTAGAAGGTGTTAAAAGATTTAGAGAAGCCGTTGAAGAGCTTCTGAGTAGAGCTAAATAGTTTTTAAGCGATTCTACCGTGTAAGTAGTCATAGAAACCCCTGCGCAGAATATGGGGTTGATGTATTGCCTAAAATATATTTGAGCGAGAAGCAGTATAGAATGGCAAAGATGTTATGTAAAAGCCCTAGGCTATTGGTTGACGATCTTGCATCAGCACTAAGTACAGACCCTGCTAGTATAATGAGAGACCTAGCGGAACTTGTAAATAGAGGATTAGTGAGTATTGATAGAAAGACTAAGGAGTACTACAGGCTTACTAAAGAAGCAGAGGAGTATCTAGTAGAGAAGTTGCCCGAAGAACGCGTCTATGACAGTATGTACAGGTGTTTAAACCAGGCTGTTAATGATTTCTTAGAATGTATAGAACATGAAACAGGTTTAACAAAGAATAAGGTAGGTATAGGGTTTCAGTACCTCGTACGTGAACGTTGCATAGAAGTAACTAGAGGAAGAGTAGTACTAGGCCTTGAAGAGAACTGTTTACATGTACTTGAAAAAGCTTCGTGGATCAAGGCTTCGCTAAGAGCTATTCAGCGAGGAGAACCGGTTGATCCCAAGACTATAAATGTGTTAAAGCGTAGAAAACTAATTACTAGCGAGAAAAAGACTGAAGTAATAGTTAAGGCTTTACCAGCGCTTCACGAGCTATGGGAAAGGGGCGATATAGAGAGAAAAGAACTAGTTACAGTTGTTAAGCCCTCTATGGCTGAAGAACTAGACAAATACGTCATTAAAGAGTTTGACCTATCGGTTTCTCCTCCACGTGTACGTGGAGCAAAAGTTAACTCCTATATAGAGTTTCTTGACATGATAAGAGAGCTCCTGGTTGCAATGGGTTTTGAGGAAGTAAAGGGTCCTCACGTTGAACTAGAGTTCTGGAACTTCGATGCTCTATTCCAAGCACAGGATCACCCGGCAAGAGAGATCCATGATACATTCTTCGTAGATACGGAGTTCCATGGCACTATACCTGTTGAACTCCTGGAAAAAGCTGGCAAGGTGCATGAGCGTGGATGGGGGTATAAATGGAACCCCCTACGCTCTCTCAGGCCTATACTGAGAACTCAAACTACAGCTGTATCGGTAAGAGCGATATTTGAGAGAGGTAGTGGAGAGTATAGAGTATTTTCTCTGGACCGCGTATTTAGGCCTGAGACTCTGGATGCAAAGCATGCTATGGAGTTCTACCAGTTAGACGGTATAATCGTTGGTAGAAACGTAAACTTTAAGCACTTACTTGCTTTCTTCAAAGAGTTTGCAGCCGCCTTAGGCATTAAACAAGTATGGTTTAAGCCAGGCTACTTTCCATTCACAGAGCCTAGTGTCGAGGGATTCGTTAAGCACCCGCGTCTCGGCTGGATCGAGGTATTCCCTGGAGGGGTATTTAGACCAGAAGTAATGGAGATCCTAGGCGCAAAGGATGTAAGAGCTATAGCATGGGGTATAGGGATAGATCGACTAGCTATGACTATTCTCGGCTTAGACGATATACGTGATCTATTTAGTCAAGACCTCGATTTACTGAGAAAACTGCCATTACCGAGGCTACCTTGTTTCTTCTCAAAAACTAGTGGACAGGATGTAGAGGTTGTAAGTACGCCTCTTTAAGGGTTTGTAATTGGAGACCGTAATACCTCCGGAGCAAGCATCTTTTTTCCTAAGACTAGTGCTAAACTACATTGTGAAAACACGCGTAAGCTACGATAAAGCTTTTCGGAGTATTATTGGAAGGTATAGGTTTCCGAGATGGATCATCAGTACACTGTATAAACTAGGATACAATGCTGTAAATTACTACTATACCTTGAGATGGCTTTCTGCTAAACACGGATATGGATCAAGACCTGGTGGCATCGTTAACTTCTTTGCCAGCATAGGGTTTAGTATAAGACGCGCATTATTAGTAGCGGAGGAGGAAGCAAGAAAATTAGCTACAAGCAAGAGGCTAAGTATAACTTACAGCTATCCAGAGTACCTCATAAGGGATCTGTTAAGACACATTACCTCGGAAGAGCTGGAGAAGATGCTTGAAAGCCTAAATACGAGGAAAAGATGGCTAAGAATAAATACAGCCAGGGCAACGTTTAGCGAAGCGCTAAAATGTTTAGAAAAGACAGGTATAGTCTACGAAGTCGTTAAACAGCCACACTACGCTGTCATGGTTAAGGAACCTCTCTGGAAACCTATCGGGAGAAATAAGTGTGTGATCCAGGGAATGGTGGTACCACAAGACATTTCCAGTATCTTAGCCGTAGAATCAATGAAACCTATAAAGGGGCTCTTGCTAGATGCTTGTAGTGCCCCTGGCTTAAAGCTTTCTTTAGCGTTTATGATAAGTAAAGATATTGATAAGTGCGTAGCGATCGATGCTTCCGCGAGGAGGCTTAACACTGAATACAGGCTCCTCCACGCATTAGGTGCTCCTCTTCATAGAATTACCCTGATTAGAGCCGATGCGTCTTCTACCACTTTTAATACAGTCTTCGATCTAGCTTTAGTAGACGCCCCGTGTAGTGGGCTTGGCGCTGTATATTCTGATCCTGCGGTTAAGCTTAACTCTCCTAGCAGGAGAAAGCTCTACTACTACCATAACCTGCAGTACAGGATACTTATGAACACTCTTCGACATGCTCGTAGAGTAGTGTATACAACGTGTAGTATACATCCGCTAGAAGGTGAAGCTGTTGTAGAAAGAATAGTTAGCGATGGATACGCTGATCCCATAAAAATAAGCAATCCTTTGCTTTCATCAGCGTATCCGGGCTACTCTATATCTAAACAGACATATAGGGTCATGCCTCACTTAGTTAATGGGCAAGGATTCTACATAGCTGTTCTAGAGAGTAAGGTGGTTGGCTAAAGGTGAAGATAGAGCTTAAGACCGTCTATGGACCCCATCCAAGTAGGTGTTTCGGTCTCTCTCTTGGCATAGACCCCCTTATGCCTCCCAAGAGATGTCCATACGACTGCATATATTGCCCACTAGGTCGTACAGTAATAAGAACTACGCAGCCATCGTTACTAGTTAAACCCGAAAGCGTTCTTAACGATCTGAAAAAGTTTATCGAGGAAAATGGTATAGTTTTTGAAGCCATCACTATATGGGGTCTAGGAGATCCTCTTCTAAACTACAATATAGCGCTATTGGTTAATTCTGTTAGAGAGGTTTTAAGAGAGTATGAGTGTAATGTACCAATTATAGTGAGGACTACGGGATTTAACATAGGTAGCAGCTGGATTAAACCCCTTCTACCTCTAGTGGATTACATAGTTATTCCAGTAGATCTACCGAGTACTCTGCGTAAAATTTACATTAATCCCGCACCTAACCTTAAGTTCACCGACATAGTCTCCTCAGTGAGATCCATAGATAAAGCCTATAGAGATAAGTTTATTGTTGAAGTCAATCTATTCAGATTCGAGAACTTCACTAACGCTACAGCGATAATTCTCAACGAGCTTATTGCTGATATTAAGAGCCTTCATATCGACAAAGTACTAATTAAGACTGTTAACAGGGTGCCCAAGGATCGTAGAGTAAAACCTGTACGCGGTAAGTTGATTAATAAGGTTGTAGAGGGGTTTACCGAAGAAGGATTCTCGGTAGATATGTGTAAAGACAGGAACTATGGTAAGATAACATTAGTTAATATTGAACTAGGGCTTATAAATCACTTAGCTAGAAAACCGTTAAAAACCTCGGAGATACACTATCTCTATGGTCCTCGAGGTGTGGCGTTAGCTGAGGACTTGGTTCGTAGAGGTTTAGCTGAGAAAATTAATTGGGAGAAAGCCGTATACTTTAGGCTTAAGAATATATAAGAATATACCTCTATATACAAGGGCTGGTGAATAATGAGTAACGAGAACTTAAACGAGAAGATAGAAAATCTTGAAAAGAGAATAGATGTTCTAGAGGAGAGGATGAAAAAGGTTGAAGAACTTATCGACGAGATCTATGTCTTAATCCGCTCTTTACTCTAGCTTTTCTCCTAGTAATTCTCCTAGTAACGATATATGCAATTAGCTCCATAAGCAGAGCCAGTAGTGCAAAGCAAAAGCTGATCTTGAACACTTCCTCTAGATCTACAACCATTCTATTCAGCTCTGTTCCTCTCTACGCTCTATGGAGCATATAATACAGGTACTTAGTGATAGCTCTTAACTCGAGTTATTAATATAAACTAGTTATTGTCAATATAAGTTATGTTGATACGCATTTGATGATAGAGGATCTATACCTCCTATGCATTGTAGCTAAATAATGGACTGTGGAGGATGGTTAATTCGCATAATAGGTCGTGGACAAGTCTCCGGCTAGTAAAGTGCATTATCTCTATCGAGGTAATATCTATTAACTCAGCTACATGTGTGTTGTAGAGTGGGGAGGGTTGGAGACCTCCACGCTTATATTCTATGTAGTAGTAATGTTGGCTTCTGCTAAGCTACTTGAAATACCGTTTAGGAGGCTTAATTTAAACCCTATACCAGCCTACGTGTTAGCAGGGTTCATTGTAGGACCATACGTGCTGGGCATAATAGAGTTTTACTTAGAACTAACCAGTATAGCGTATCTAGGCTTAATTCTCCTCATGCTGTATACCGGGCTTACCACGGAATTTAGAGAGATAAAATCTAACTTTAAGGAAGTAGTCGCTATGGGATCCTTAGGGATCATTGTTACGTTCATCGCTGTATACACGTATTTATGGCTACTTGGGTTTCCTTCCATTATATCCCTCTTCATAGCCGTAGCGTTGTCAAATACTGCTACAGAAACAGTTGCTGGAGTATTAGCGCGTAGCGGAGAATCAAAGCTTCGCTCACTTGTTATAGGTGCAAGCTTTTTCGATGACATAATAGCTGTTTACCTGATTACCCTACTCACAGGGTTTGGGCTTAGAGAGCTTTCCATAGAAGACCTTCTAGCATTTACTGCCAAGACAGTGGCATTCATAGCTATAGCGTTTTACATTAGTAGCTTATTCTCAAGTAAGTACACTAGGATATACCAGTACATGTCTAAAAACTACTTCTGGTTTGCATCGTCGGTAGTTCTCATAGCTCTAGTACTAGCATTGATAGCGCGTATGGTTGGTTTAAGTGAACTCCTTGGAGCTTACTTAGCAGGTGTAATTATATCTAGAAGCAGAGAGTTTCATGATCCCATGCTTAGAACCAGGATAGCATTGACAAACTTTATAAGCGATTTCGCCGTAATACTTGACGTCATATTCATACCTATATTCTTCGTATATGTAGGCTTGTCTTACTCTATAAGAGAGGTAGACGTAATACTCTATGCCTCGCTACTAACCCTAGCTATGATCGGTAAGTTCATAGGTGTATATCCATACGCTTACACAGTGTTTCGAGATCGTAGCAGCGCTATTGCAGCAGGCATTTTAATGGGGAGTAGGGGATCCCTAGATATAGCTCTCTTAAGGCTAGGCCTAGAAGCTGAATTAATTGATCAAACAGTTTTTAGTACAGTACTCACGGTTGCTTTGACGACAACTATCCTAACTCCTCTTATATACACCATTGTATATAAGGGAAAAGCCGTTTAGGGCATCAGCCAGGCCCGTCCACTCATCCCCACTTATAGTGGGTAGTCCCTTCCAAGCCTCATCCTCTCATAGTAAGAGCTTATAATGTAATTAGGTCTAATAAGCTGTTTAAAGAGACTTCGATCACCACAACGGGATTATCTATCTTGAGCCTTCTTAGCACTTGTGGGTGGACTTCTCCTAGGAATCCCACATTCTTACCTATCACAACGATCTCTGCTGATCTCTCTGGCAAGAGGCCTTCAATAGCCTTTCTCCTAAAGCTAGGTTTTAGGCCTATAAGTTCAAATAACGCTACTACTAGGGCTAATCCATCTGTTAATGTAGCTTTGCCATGAGATATAGCTATTCCTAGTTTACGCTCTGTACGTGCACCTGTTTCGCTGCTGGGGTTAGGTATCACTACATCTCCCACTTCGAATATCCTTATATAGTGCTCCTTGCCAGAGTTCTTCTTGATTACTTCAAGGAGACCAGGTGTTAGCCAAACTCTTAGCCCAGTGTATTTTTCCATCTTAGGGTTAGAGACCTTAATCATATTGCCTTGAATATTAAAGAGTCTAAACTGTGTATCTGGGTTGCTCATCATATAATTTGCTACCTCTATGTAACCATATCCTACTAGGAGCTTGCGAAACATCTTAGATAGGTACTCAATAGGGTGTAGCCTTCCAGGATGAGTTGCTGGCGGTAACTCGTTTGCTTCTCTCCCCAGTAGTTCATAGCCATAGGCTATCGCTATGTCTTCAGCCACATCTACCCAATTCTTTAGATCAATCCTATAAGGTGGGGCTTCCACAACTATTGTTTTATTCCTTATCTCTACGCTCTTATATCCTAGCTTTGTTAGCAATGTCTTAAGATTACTGGTTGAGAGATTTAAGCCTAAGAGACTATTGATGTTATCGATGCTTACCTCGATCACCTTGCCTTTATGTCGAGGTGCTCTAATTACTTCGCCGCTAGGCATAACCGCATCGACAAAATATATTTCTTTATTATTGCTTCTCTCCGCTATACTTGTAGCCATTACGGTAACCATGTCTATAACGATGCTTGGATCCGTTCCAGTAGAGTCTATCAAGATGTTTCGTGTTTCTTCAGTGACTTTAGTATCATCACTATTAATCACTGGCACTAATGATAGTATTTTTCCGTGCTTATCCCTTATAACTGGGTATTTCTCCCAACTACTAATTATCCATCCATAGATTCTCCCCTTCTCAGTTTCTACCAATATCTCTCTAAGATCCATATCGTTCCTTTCGTTCAATGGTGTAAACCTCGTAGTACTTGGATCTCTAAGTTCGTAGAATACTGGCATGGAGAAGCTGTCTAAATCATATACTCCAATACTTGCTTTCCTCCTGTTCCGTCCATACGTAGTAGCTAGTTTTTCTTGAAGCTGCATTATCTGCTTTACAGCTTCATCGTCTAATTCGACATCTCTAACTATCGCGAATGCTACATAAGGCCTCTTGGGTACGCCTAAATTGTAGGCCTTGTACCTATTATCAATAAAGCTGAACTGCTTACTAGGTATTCCCAGTAGGTATTTTATACCTCTGGCAAGGCCCTCAACACTGTAAAGATCAGGTCTATCATGAGTTGCCTCATACTCTATTTCTCCATGTTCAAAACTCTCTATCTCGCACTTTAACTTAGGTAACAGATAAGCGATCTCGGCGTAACTGAGATCACGGCCAACGAGCCTGTCTAAATCCCATTTAGCAACTCTTATAACGGGCACTAGCCTACACCTATCGGTTCTGCTATCTATGCTCTTAACTATAACTTAACTATTTGTAGGTGTTTCTCCCTTTATATGACGAAACCCTATACTAGATATTTAGTGCAGATTTTATAGTTTCCCAAGCTTCAGCTACCTCTCTCTCCTCGTTTCTTTTCCATGACACTAGAAGCTCGGCACGATAATGCCTAATGTGATTGTTAATCCCGATATTTTCGGCAAGAGGAGCGTAAACACCTAGATACGCGAGCGCTCCCTTAATTCTTCTAATAGCTTTGTACCTCTCTCTACCGAGGATTTTGTAGAGAGTTCTGGAAAGTATTGGTGTTTCCATTATAGGTGATTCCTTTCTTTCTATTACAGGTTTCTTGAGCAAGTACCTAGCTAGGTAATTCAAGCTAAATCCCGTTTTCATGGCTTGAAGCTTATACCAGCTCTTAATGAACGAACTATAGTAGTCTGCTATGCTTCTAAGCTCTTTCTTTCTCTTAGTTAGCAAATAACCAGCCAGAGTACATGCTAAGCCCGCATATACTGTGTTAGAGGGATCTATAGTCTCTAGATCGTCCATATCGGTATGGTAGTACTTGCTCGGCCATTCGTTAAGCATAGTAGCATCCATTCCCCACGCGACGAAGACGTCATGGTCGCTTCCCATGCTGTAGGGTGATAGGCTATATCTTATGCTAGGCCCTGCTAATCCATTAAAGCTACTGCTACGATCCATGGCTTTTTGCACAGATATCCAGAGCGCTGGTGCAATGAGAGACCTTATAAAACGTGGTGGATTAACCACTACTAGTGTAGAACCAGTGATGTATTGCTTAGACCCAACCATATCTAAATTCACTACTCCAAGAGGTTTCCATGGCAACTCTCTATATAGAAACACCGTTCCAGTGTACTCGGGTACCCATATGTGGCAGCTACTATATTTATAAGCATTCGCAACTTTTCCTAGCACATCAAGTACAACCATATTTGCGGCTGACCCGCTAGCATTATCGTGTGCTCCGGGTTTTGGATGACATATATGGCTTATGAAGACTACTCCTGGCTCATCTCCTCTACAAGCTATAAGTACTGGTAGTCCTTCATTATGATATTTTACGTGCGCTTTCCAACATACCTCGAGGCTCTTCCCTCGCCTAAGCACTATATTCATTAGGTGTAGGGCTAGCTTATAGGGTATAGTCATAATTGTCTTATTCTTCTCCTCCTCACCAGGCTTGATGAAAAGCCCTGCATATGGGAATGCTTCATGGTATCTGTTCTCATCATAGTATAGTATTAGGTCTGCATCGACATTGTTGTAGAGATCATAGGTATAACCATGTGCTAAAACGACCTCTCCACTACACGTATCCTCTCTACATATGGATAGCGAACCACATCCTTCTCCTCCGGGACTATGAGCTACTAGTAATGTTGGATGCTCTGTTATTCGATACGTAGCTATAGCTCTATCACCTAGTTTTATCTCGATCCACGCGTCCACAGGATTCCACGAAATAGGCGTCTCGACGAAGCCCTTACTGGTACCTGGTTCGATCTTAAGTATGCGTGTTGTATAACCTCTTTCTTCGGCGATCTCCTTTAGATCCCTTACAGCATTCCACAGCCCAGTAGAGCCCTGAATCCTTGAGTACCTTGTAATGGTTTTCAGGATATCGTGTACAAACGGTTTAGAAGGATACTTTATGTACTCATTATACACAGTATTCAGCAAGTCTAGACTCCTAAGCACAGTTTTCGCTAACAAAACTATCATGTATCTGCTGGATATAATTAGGTTAACCCGGATCTAGGCCAAGTATTTGAGCAAGTCTTTAGAGAAAAATTAGGGGATTACATGGTAGTAGTTACGATCACTCCAGAGATCTGTGTTGATGACGATCTAAAAACGCGTATAGGCGGTCTTGGAGTCTTAGAGGGTGATAAGTTCTATGGCGCCGGCGACCTAGGGCTGGAGTATGTAGTCTTAACTCTTACGTACAGTAAGGGTTATATTGATTTAAAGTTTAGAGGAGAAGAGCCTATAGCTATACCGCAAGAACAGAACCCTAGGATCTATAGCTCGCTATACAGCGATGAACCGTTCAAGATATTGTTGAGAAACGAAGAAGTATACATAAAACCCTGGAACCTTGCTTATAACGGCTAAAGTTGTTTTATTCGAGGTACTTAGTCCTCAATGAGCTAGTAAACTAGTTGAGCAAGTATATATTGAAGATAGCGTTGAACAGCAATTTCTTAAATACGCACTCTTAGCAAAAGCGGCGAGCTACTACATAATGGGCAGGATAGGGATCAACGAAATCGACGTAATTGATCTGCAAGAATCATATACCTCCCTAATCTTAATGGCTTTACCGGGTTATCTCGACAAGTTTAGACTAATAATACATACCCCAGGACCCTGGGGTCATCCTAGCTATCCAGGAGAGTATGTTCAAAAGGAGTTCGGAGTTCCTGCTGGCAAGCATATAGTGTCGACGATCTACGCGTTGGAGAAGCTGGGTAAGGCCATAGTAGTATCTATGAAGCATAGAGAAATAATATCGAAAGTGTTTCCAGAGTTTAGTGAAGTATTTAGACCTATAACGAACGGAATATATCTAAGGAGATGAATGCATCCAATAACGTATAGCTCCTATACTAGAAACGGATCGTCTTTAGAACATCTTGTGAAGGCCAGTACGAAGCACGTAGAGAACTCGAAAAACTATTGCAGAACTACAAAACTGTAGAGATTAAGGATAAACCAGTTATAATATGGGCTCGTAGGTTAACACGCTACAAGAGACCCTATTTTATCGCTAGGTTTATCATGGAGCATCCAGATCTAGAGGCCTGTTTGTGCTTGGAGGCAAACCATATCCTCAAGATCCCGAGTGACTGGAGTACTCGAG
>QMWW01000016.1 GCA_003661825.1 Thermoprotei archaeon | reverse complement strand
TCCTCTTACCTTCAGAGCTGATCCGTGGAATAGTTCCTCTCTATTCATGGTTCCACGGCGTTGATGGCAGGATATTTAAAGAGGGGGTTGCCGAAACTTTTACTCTACACTACCGCTGGTATAATGTATATTGGGTCTTTGGATCCAACTTATCCGAAACTAAAGCTACGGTTTCAACTTCTTATTTTAGCGACATAGGATACGGGAAGAGCTCTCTTAGACTCTTCACCATGATCTTCCCTTCTTTAACACTATACATGACTACTACTATATCCGGGTTGAACTCTGCCAATACCTGTCTACAGGCTCCACACGGAGGTAGCGGTTTTTCGTAGTCTGTTACAATAGCTACTGCAACTGGCTCTTTATCACCGCTAGTAACCATTGATGCTATTGCGGCTCTCTCGGCACAGATTGTTAAACCATAGCTCGCGTTCTCGACATTAACACCAAGGTATACTTTGCCTGTTCTAGTGAGAATAGCTGATGCCACATGGATACCGCTATAGGGAGCATAGCTGTTTGTCAAAACCTTTTTAGCCTCTTCTACAAGCTTTGTATAGGTCTCCTTCATTGATAGCACCGGGTTTCCTGTACCTCTAGCTATGTCGTTTACCGCGAAAGTAGTAGAAAACCCTTGTGTAAGTATTGTCTAACATTTTACTCGTGGCGTAGTACCACTATTACGTATTTCTCGCCCTGGATCTCCCATTCCCTTCTATAACCTTTAGCGCTAGCTACTGCTTCTTCCTCGCTAGTTATCACTAGCCTAGTAGACCTGGTTTCTCCCATTATGTAGTCTTTGTATCTCTCAAGTAGCTCTACATGGTGCTTAGGAGCGTATACATATGTCTCGATTCTATCGTCGAGTTCTAGATTCATTTCTTTCCTCATAACCTGGATCCTGCGCACGAGGTCTCTTGCTAGACCCTCAGAGACTTCTTCAACGGTTAGCCTCGTATCGATAGCTACGCTTCCCCACTCTCTGTCTTCAACGCTATAGCCCTCTAGATACGTGGGTGTAATACGTACATCTCTTTCCGTTAGAACTACTTCGATACCGTCGATCAGTGCTTTGTGGCTTCTAGCTGAGAGGATGTCTCTAGCTACTTTATCCTGGTTTTCTTCGATATACTTGAATAGCTTCTTAGCTATATCCTTGTACTTGGGTCCTATAACCCTATACTCTGGGGCTACTCTGTACTTCACGATTTCAGATAGCTCTTCCACAGGCTTGACTTCTACGCTTTTAGCGTTAACTACTCTAGCTATGAGGTCGCTATACTTAACAGCTATCTTAATGAGCTCGTCTCTATTGCTGTAGACTACTAAGGATTTAACTGGTTGACGAAGCTTTATACCAGCTTTCATCCTAGCTGCAGCGGCTGCCTCGTACACCTTCTTAACGAACTCCATGTCTTTTTCCACCTCTCTATTAACGTATTTTTCATCGACTTCTACCCAGCTAAGCATGTGTACTGATAGTGGTAGCTCTGGCTCTGCTTTCCTGAATATTTCTTGATACACCTTCTCGGCGAAGAATGGTGTGAAAGGCGAGATCATTACTAGCCATCTGTATAGGACATAGTAGAGTACGCTATAAGCCGCTAATTTGTCCCTTGTGTTCTCTTCAACCCATACCCGCGGCCTTATGATCCTAATGTACCAGTGGCTAACGTCTTCCACTATGAACTCCATGAGCTTTCTAGCGGCTTCGTGTACTCTGTAAGTATTTAGAGCCTGCGTAACCTCGTCTATCAGCGTATTTATACGCGATAGAATCCACCTATCTTCAACTCTTAGGTCGTCGTAGTAGTCTTCCACTCTGTGCTTACGCGGGTCAAATCCGTCTAAGTTCATGTAGGTTGATGCAAATACGAAGGTATTCCAGGCAATGCCTAGGTCACGTTTTACTTCTTCCAGCACTTTCCACGAAAACCTGAGGTCTTCCCAGGGAGTACTCTGCGAAACCCATAACCTCAACGGATCTCGTCCGACTCTGTTGATTGCTTCGTCTAATCCCACGTAGTTTCCTAGGCTTTTATGCATCTCTCTTCCTTTCTCATCTAGCATCATTCCATGTACTAAGACAGACCTATACGGTACCTTACCAAAACCTAGTACTCCAGCTCTTAGCAGCGAGAAGAACCATCCACGGAACTGATCCTGGCCTTCAACTATGAAGTCTAGTATAATCTCGTCTAGTCCGAGCTTCTCCGGATGACCCTTTGCTGCGTAGAAGCATACAGCGCTATCAAACCATACATCGGTCACATCTGGTACTCTCTTCATATCTAAGCCGCAGAATGGACACTTTATCACCACCTCGTCGATCCACGGTCTATGTAGCTCCTTGGGTACTTGACCACCGTATTCTACTAGCTCCTGCTTACTGCCAACTACTACTCTATGACCCTTTGGACACACCCATATTGGTAAGGGTGTACCCCAGTACCTCTGTCGAGACAGTACCCAATCCTGTAGATTCTCTATGATGTGTCTAATTCTATCGTATCCCCATCCAGGTATCCAGTTTACTTTGCCGGCTTCCTCGAGTAGCTTCTTCTTCAGCTTTGTAACTCTGATGATCCACTGAGGAGTAGCTCTCATAACTACTGGTGTTTTACACCTCCAGCATACAGGGTACTTGTGGATAACTCTGTCTAAAGCTAGTAGAGCGCCTTTCCTCTCTAGATCCTCAATGATGAGCTTGTTTGCCTCTCTCACATATATGCCAGCGTATTTTCCAGTTTCCTCTGTGAATCTTCCTTCATCGTCTAAAGGCGATGCAATGAGGTCTATACCGTTCTCTCTAGCTACAATGAAGTCTTCGAATCCGTGGCCGGGGGCACCGTGTACTAAACCAGTGCCCTCGTACATTGTGACGTACTCGCGTGAAACAACTACTCTGTGGTATTTGTTAAGCTTCTTCTGTAGAGGTACGATATCGTCTAGAGGATGACCGTACTTAAGGCTGGAAAGCTCTATGCCTTTATACCTAGCTACTACCTCGTAATCGCTGATTCCTGCTTCGCGTAAAAAGTGGTCAAGCCTTGCTTCCGCTACAATGTATACTTCTCCACAGACTTTAACAGCTACGTAGTTCTCATCCGGGTGTACCATGATAAAAGTATTCGCTGGTAGTGTCCAGGGGGTTGTAGTCCATATTACGAGGAACCATTTGTCTCTCCCTTTAACAGGGAATTTAACGTATATGCTTGGATCCTCTAGATCCTTGTACTCGACTTCGTACTCGGCGAGAGTGGTTGAGCACCGCGGACACCAATATACTACTCTATACTCTCGATCTAGGAGGCCATTTTCATGAACTCTCTTGATAAGCCACCACGCAGCTTCTATGTAGTTATCGTTTAGAGTTAGATAAGGATTGCTCCAATCCATAAATACTCCTAGTTCTTCGAACCAACGCGTCATACCCTGTATGTTGTTATATACTAGGTTCTTGCACTCCTCGATGAACTTGTCAACACCTACTCTCTCCTCGATCTCTCTCTTAACCCTAATACCTAGCTTCTGCTCAACTTTTACCTCTGTTGGGAGCCCATGGCAGTCGTATCCTGGGGTGTCGTAGACTCTATAACCCCGCATCCTCCGGTAGCGTAATACTACGTCTTTGAGCGTTTTGTTCCAAGCAGTACCTATATGGGGGACTTCACCAGTAGGATAGGGGGGTCCGTCTATGAAATTGAACTCCCTACTACACTTCGCGTTTTCCTTCTTGATTCTTTCATAGACTCTGTTCTCGACCCAGAACCTCTTAACCCACTCCTCTACTCTACGTGGATCGTACTGTCCCGAGATCTTCCCAGTTACTGGCACATCTATCATCCTTTAGCATTTTTCCGGAACGCCTAGTGAGCGTGTATAATCAGTAAATTGAGTAAACATCGAGAATTACTTAATAGGTTTAACTGCTTGAGACTAAAGCTACTAATCTGCTCTGTTATACAGCCTTTCTAAGAGCTTTTGATAAGGACTTTCTAGGAAAAATCCACGATTGCACCGTGGGCATATGAGTAGTACTGGCCTCTCCCTCTCCTCTTTAAGTACCTCCTGATCAGCCACGTAGAGCACTGCTTCATACATATAGGTGTAATCTCTCGGTTTACCTATAAAGCCGCAGTAAGGGCACTTGATCCCTCTTTTATTGCTACCGCTCAACTATTTTCCACCAAGTCATAGTCCCACTAGAACCCTTATAACTGTAAGGTTAAGCAGATAGATGCATCAGTATAGCGCTTCATGCTTTTCAGTGTATCTGGATAGCGCTAACCTATATAGAGCTTTCCGGCGAACTACTTAGTATAGGAGCATGTGCTACGCAAAACCTTGGAGAGCTGGTACTAATTGAAGCGTATAGGCATTGTGGGAGGGCTTAGCCCGGAGTCAACTATTATTTACTACAAGACAATAGTTAGCGAGTATAGGGTGAGGCACGGCAACGAGAACTACCCTGTAATAATCATATATAGTGTTAGCTTTGGTTTATTCACGCAGTTAATCAGCGCTGGTAGGCACCGGGAAGCAGCAGAGATGATCGTAGATGCCGTTAAGTCTCTCCATAGAGCTGGAGCAGACTTTGCCATAATATCCGCGAATACTCCCCATATGTTTTATGACTATATCAGAGAGCACTCTCCTATACCCGTGCTTAGTATTATTGATGCTCTAGCTGAAGCACTTAAGAAAGATCGGGTGCGTGTAGTAGGGCTTCTTGGAACTAAGTTCACCCTAACTCATAGCTTTTACAAAGAGGGGTTACGAAAGCACGGCATAGAAGCTGTAGTCCCCGATCCCAGCGAGATCGAGATCGTGAATAAAATCATTTACTCGGAACTCGTGAAAGGCGTTGTAAGAGATGAGTCTAGATACAGGGTACTAGGAATTGTTAAGAACCTACTAGATAAGGGAGCAGAGGGGATAGCTCTTGCGTGTACAGAGTTACCACTTCTATTTGCTAATGAGCTACCCGGAGTGAAACTTTACGATACTGCAAGAATACACGCTATTAAAGCACTAGAATACGCTTTATCATAGTCTGCATGGAGGAAGATAGGCTACCTCTTAGCCTTTTTTCTGAATAGCGCGTAGAAAAACCCTATCGTACCGTGTTTGTGCGGCCAAGCACGCATAGTACCAGGCAAGAACCCTGGATCGTACGGTTTCTCCAACGGGACTAGCTCCGCTTTCTTTCCTTCCTTTCTCAGCATTTTTTCGACAACGTCTTCGTTCTCGTCGCGTAGAAGAGTACACGTAGTATACAGTATATACCCACCAGGTTTAACGAGCTTTACAGCTGCTTTGAGCAGCTCGTACTGTAGCTGAGCGAACTTTGCAACTTCTTCTTCCCTCATCCTCCACCTAAGATCAGGGTTTTTCGCTATTGTTCCATCACTTGTACAGGGAGCGTCAACCAGTACTCTATCGGCTATTTCTTCGCCTAAGATTCTTGGAGCCTCTCGTGCATCTTTAATGAAGGTTTTAACTATTTCCACGCCTGCGCGCCTAATGATTTCCTCTAATCTCTCCATTCTCTTCTCGTCGACGTCAAAGGCATAGATCACGCCTCTATTTTCCATAAGCTCGGCTATATGCTCTGTCTTACCTCCTGGAGCTGCTGCTAGGTCCACGACTACCATACCCGGCTTTGGATCTAGAATTATAGAAGCTAGTGCAGCAGGCTCCTCTTGTATAATGATCTTCCCTTCTCTGAACAGCCTAGATCTATCGAAGTTGTAGGGTCCTCTAAACTTGATAACTGTTGGAATAATCTTTGATTGTATTGGTTTCTTCCCTTCTCTCTTCAGCTCCTCTAATACCTCGTCTACCGTGGATTTGAGGGTGTTTACGCGTATACTTATGAGAGGTCTTTTGAGAAAGGACTTGAAGATCTCTACTGCTTCATCTCTACCAACGAGGTCTATGATCCTCCTAATGTACCAAGACGGTAAAAGGTATTTCTCCATAAGCTCTTCTTCCTTGCTACTGGGTTTGAACTCGTAGCTATCTAGCTTAAGTATTGTATCCATAAACCACATACCAGCATAGGGGTGTACGTTCTTCGAGATCCATGCTGATACGCGCTTGATGGCTTCTATGCGGTTGGAGTACCATATCTTCCTCCTACCATACTTCTCTAGATAAATAAAAACTCTTAGTGCTGCACGAAGCCTCGGATCTAATAAGAAGGGGTTTGTACCAGTTAGCTCAGATATGATTCGGTCAAGAAGCCCCTGTCTAAGCATAATGCCGTAAAAGAGAGCTGTTAGCTCTGGATCTCTGCTACTGCCTAGTACCCCATATTTACTGAATACGTCTCTCTTCGCCTGCTGTATCGGCTTAACCTCCTCTGAATGTTTCACAGATTCTACGAGGATCGCTACATCTCTCCAATCTAGCTTAATCCTCCTCCTATTCCCCCTCACCTCTATCACACCTAGCATCAATTAGTAGTACTTCAAGCTTCGAACGCGACTCGTCGTACCGGGCAATACTGAGTAGTCTAAGTGGTTACAGGGATAAAACGGGTTTATATATAGTAGTATACTGTTGGGTCTGGTAGAGCGGTCTTCGTGATGAGCTTTCAGCGGTCCGAACCCCTATGTGGATAAAGGCCGCTACTGAACACTTCTACAGAGTTGTTAATCACACCTTCCTGTAACTTGTTAAGCCATGGATTTGAGGCTTAAACCTGGTTTTAAGAGCTCCAGCTCTGCAATATTTCTACGCGGAAAGCTATTCTACTACTATCTTTCTACTATTCTCCCAGAGTCCGTGGAGATTACAGTACTCTAGGGCATGCATAGTCCCTGATTTGTTCAGCTTGACCGTGATCTCTATGATAGGCTCCGTATAGCTAGGTGTGGCTTCAAAACGTGCAAGCAATACTGGGTTAAAGCTTCTCCCTTCTTCCTCAAAGTATGTCTCGATCCACTGTATAGAGTGTTCAACTGTATTTGGATGTGAACTTACGGTTACTTGGAACCTAACCTTCTCTCCAGCTTTTACCTTTCCTGGAGCATCTATCTTTGGTGTATGTGATTCGACTTTACTAATAGCTTCTTTTCGATCTCTACTCGGAGAGTATATAAGGTCGCTGATCCCAGGCAAGGTATGTCTCCACATATATGCAGTACTAGAAGCTATGTAGTCTATCCTTAATAGCTGTGCATGTAGATGAGACGCTTTGCTCGATATAGATATAGTAAGATTTTGGGGAAAAAGTGCTATACTAGGTTCTTTAGCATAGACTCGACTTGCTCCCACTGTAGCTTAAAGGGCAGTAAGCTCTCATATCTTTTCTCAACCAGCTTAAAGTACAGTGCTTTAAGCTCTCTTACTTCGCCAACTGTGAAGCCATAGTCGCTGAGGGTTTCCCTAAACCCTATTTTATCGAGGAAATCGATGTATGCTTTAACAGCTTTAGCGCTATCCTCTCTTATGGGTTTGAGCGAGGGATCAAGCGGTTTTAGTAAACGCGACATAACTACCGGGCTGTATTCGTAGAAGAACTTGATTAGCTCTCTATACAGTATTGCTAGCCCAGCTCCATGTGCTAGCTCGGGTCTACTCCCTGTGAGTACGTGTTCGATTGCATGCCCGTAATGCGTAACTCCGTGGTCTATGCCTATACCAGCTATCATTGATGCGTAGAGCAGCCAGTACCTATACTCGAGTTCTTTTGGCTTCTCTAGAGCTCTAGGTAAGTACTCGATTACGTGCTTTACGGCTTCCTCCGCTAGCATCTCTGTGTAAGGGCTCGCTTTAGCCGAGGTAGCGGATTCAACAGCATGAGCGAATGCGTCTAGAGAGGTATATATTGTCTGTCTTCTCGGTAAGCTTGCCGTGTACTTGGGGTCATCCACGGATACATCCGGGTACCCTGGAGAGAAGCCGAGTTTCTCCTTAGTCTCGGTAATCGTCACTACAGCATATCTGTCTATCTCTGTCCCGGTTCCATGCGTTAGGTTTACCGCAAATAGGAATGGTTGCGTACGCGGTATTTCTCTAGCTCCATATAAGTACTCTCTAACGCTTCCTCCACCAGCAACTACTACTCGCGCAGCTTTCGCTAGATCTATTACGCTCCCCCCTCCTATAGCGATGAACCCCTCGAATACTCCGCTACGGTACACTTCTACGAGCTCGGCTACAAGCTCGTCTGTTGGATTGGGGAGAGCCTTACTCCAAACCTCGTACTCTACACCACTGCTTTCCAGTATCCTTATAATATCGTCTAGTGCGCCAGAGAGTTTAGCGGAAGTTCTACCCGTAATTATTAGGACTCTGCTGTATTTTCTCAGATACGCGGCTGCTTCTTCTAGAGAATTTACTCCAAAGAACAATTTAACTCCGCCATTGTACACTTGGAAGCTCCTCAAACTCCCCCACCATCCAAACATTCCCGAGGTCTTACAGTATAGTCTTAGGCATGCACCGTATATATTGCTATTTCTCCTGGGTTTTGAGTTCAGGTATGGATGTGTTGTGGAGGTTAAGCTTTTAGTTAGCGCTAAGTATTTTACGTTTATATAGCTTAAGCTATCGAAGAATAGAGCGTGGTTGACGTTGATGGCTGTTAGCAAGCTATTGGGAAATGTGGTCAGAGTCGTTAACGCGTATGATAGAGTAGATGTAGATAATCCACACGGCATATACGTCTACGATAAGGATAAGGGGAAGTGGGTTCTAGTCGAAACACGTGGACCACCAGAGTTCCGCAAAAACGGGGTATACGTTATATACTTCGACAATATTAGATGCCCTGCTTGTAGAGTATACGATATTCATTGGTTTCCCTACGTAACCCTGATAGGATCCTCCCTTAAAGATGTGTATTTCATAATCGTGCTATGTGAATGGTTTGCCCGTAGGTGTAGGTCAGAAGCAGCTAGTAGCACGTTTAAAAAGTACGATATACACGCTTCTCCGACCACAGTTATAGTTGGCGTAAGGGATGGGAACGTAATCGATAAGGAGAAAGTAGAAGGTGTTAAAACAATGGATAAACTAGCGAGTATGATAGAGGAGTTTGCACGTAAAAACGGCTACACCATATAGTGCTAAGGCTTCTGGTGGGGACCCTCGTATCTCTTAACTTCTTCAACTAAGTGCTCTACTATGCCAAGGAGGATCTCTAGGCCTAGTTCGACGGCGTCAGGAGAACCTGGTAGAACTACTGCTATTCTCCCATCACCGAGTACATAGAGCTCGGCTCTACTGAGTATGCCGTGTAGTCCTGTTCTATTAACCGATCTAAGCCTAAAATACTCGCCATACCCCGGTATGTGACGCCATGCAAGAGATCTTACTACATCAACCGTTATATCCCTGGGCGAAGCCCCTGTACCGCCTATAAACAGGAATACGTCGCATCTATCGCTACTCCTAATAGCTCTGACTATCTCCTTGTAGCTGTTAGGTATGACTGTTTTACCGCACACATTGTAGCCACGTGACACTATGATTCTCTCCGCTATACTCCCGCTAACATCTCTTTTCTTACCCTCATATACCTGGTCGCTAACCACTACTATTTTGAACGATAACACTAGCTAAACACCTAGTTTAAACATAGTGTATTACACGCTTTAATACAGTGGCCTTACCCCTCCTAGAAGTATTTATTAGATGACGCTGTACCTACAGGCCTAACCTCTTTAACCCCGTTATGCTACCTATGACTCTATGTAGGTATTCAGCTAAGCATTATTCAAGCACTATTTTATGGGGAGGAGTTTGCCTAAGTACCCAGTAGATCCCCGTGATTGGAAAGAGCTGGGAAGGACTGACGAGAAGATCTCGGCTATAGGTCTGGGTACATGGGCTATAAGGAACTATAATAGAGCATACAGGGTATTTGTGCATGCTATCCGGCATGGAATAAACCATGTGGATACAGCCGAGATCTACGACAGAGGACGTGCTGAAGAGTTTGTCGGCCGCGTCGCTAGAGCGATTGGTAGAGAGAACCTGTTTATAACGACTAAGATGGATCCCAGGCATTTAACCAGTCGAGATAGAGTCCTAAAGGCTGGTAGAAGAGCTTTATCAAGGCTTAGTCTAGACTGTGTCGACCTGTACCTAATACACTGGCCTAATCCCTCTATTTCGATCGAGGAGCAGGTAAGGAATTTTGAAGTCCTCGTCGAGGAGGGAGTAGCAAGGTATATAGGCGTTAGTAATTTCGGTCTAGAGGATCTTGAGAAAGCGCTACATAGTACGCGTAAATACGAAATAGTTGTCGACCAAGTGCACTATAGTATTCTCCACAAGACTCCAGAGCAGGATCTTCTAAGATACGCTATTAGCAACGGTGTTACCATTCAGGCCTACACGCCGCTAGAGCATGGAAGAGTCGCTCAACACCCTATAGCGAAGAGAATAGCTAGGAAATACGGTAAAACGGCTACACAGGTTGCCTTAAACTACCTGATATCTCGTCCACGCGTAGTAGCTATACCTAAGACTGAGAGCATAGAGCACTTGACCGAGATTCTTGGCTCTATGGGATGGAGGCTAAGTGAAGAGGACATAGAAGCATTAGAGAGCGCTTAGCCCAATCAGTAAAGGTGCTATCCGCATATAGCCACGGTAGATTGGTCGTTCATCACCTAATACCTAATACTCCTTAAATCTACGGATAAGCTTAACTCTATCCAGAGCCCTGTTCTACTCTAGGCAAAGCCTCCTGTAGAGCCTGCACGGGGTGAAGGTAATTGATTGTGTGGGAGCCGGAAAAGAAGACTATACGCAAAGCTGCTAGGAAGGAGTTATTTGAAGCTGTATACTTGCTTACACAGCTTATACCTATTGGTAAAGTGACTAGCTACGGGGATCTCTCGAGAATACTTGGTATTAGCCCAAGACTAGTGGGTGTAGCTCTCAAGGAGAATAGGAACTTAATCGTAGTGCCTTGTCACCGCGTAGTTATGTCTAATGGTAGGCTTGGAGGCTATACGTCTGGAGGTACTGCTTTTAAGAAGAGGCTGTTAGAGCTAGAGGGAGTAGAGTTTGTAAATGGAAGGGTTTCTCCAAAGTCTTTCGTAGACCTCTCTAACAAGCTTTTAACTCCAAATACCTAGTGCTATAGTATAGGGTGTGCTCGTGGTACATGTACTGGTGGATAGAAGTAGGCACGTATGTAGCTACCTTTTCTAATACGCTCAATACCTGGATCAACCACCGTAAACGCTGTACTAGCGGTCATGGGTCTTAAGTGATAGGAGCCGGGGTTTTCAATAGGAGTGGCTTCTCCGTCTCTGAGCTCTAGGAAGTGTATGCGGTAGTGGTCTATGTAGCGACTATTGACTAGATCCTCGGTTAGCATAACCTCTCTAAACGGATATACGGGTTTTAGCCCTCTTCCCTGCATGTAGTTTGCTAGCGGAGTTAGTATTAGCACTAGTGTCGTAAAACTTGATTGATGGAGACCTGGTTGATTTATAACTGGTTTGTCGTCAACAATCATCCCGCTGTTCGATCTTCCCGGCAGAATCTTAACGCCCCGCCACCACACATTTGGTTTAAGCTCTCTATAGAGCGCTATCCAGGTGTAGTCGCGGGGACCCATAGATACGCCTCCAATGGTTACCACTAGGTCTACGCCACCTAGGAGATTAGATACCTCGCTAGCTATTGTGGGTGGATCGTCTGGAACTATCCTTGTACACGTAATCTCTGCTCCATAGTATTCAAGCGAGTAAGCATCCATGAATCTAGTAGAAGCTGGTAGCTTGTTAGAACCAGGCTTATATGCTTCATCGATGAGCTCATCGCCTATGCTTAGTATCGATACACGCGGCCTCCTATACACTAGTACTTCGTCATAGCCTAGGTCTAGCAGAGCCTTTACTACAAGTGGCGTTATCCTAGTACCCCGTCTAAATACCAGGCTATTTTCCCGGAAATCTGTTCCACGCTTAAAGACATGATTTCCCGGTACTACTGGCTTAGTAAATAGTATTCTATCTCCCTTAACCTCTACGTCCTCCACTGGAACTACAGCATTAGCTCCTTCGGGTATCGGATACCCTGTTTCAACGAATACAGTTTCTCCTCTCCTCAGCTTATAGCTATCAGCTCTTCTTGGATCAATGCTCTTCACCAGCTTGAGAACAACGGGGGTGTGTTTAGATGCATACACTAGATCGCTTGCGTTAACCGCAAAACCATCTACATGGCTTATATCGGCTAGAGGTCTATCAAACCTAGCATATATTGGCTCGGCTAAAACATAGCCTAGCGCGTTCCTCGTCTCTACTTTAACCTTCTCTAGAGCTCTAACGTTTTTTCTAAAGATTTCGTAGAGCTCGGGTAAGCTTATTCTTCTATACTCTTTATCTCGTACTCCGTTGAAGTATCTATGCAAGAAATCACCATAACCAAGCTATAGAAGATACTGGTTACTCCTATAGAGCTTAATATAGTCTATAAGGGTGAGTTCATAATACTTTTTCTCCGAGAAGTATCTCTCAACTATTGCTGAGAAACCTGATTCCAGTATACGTGGCTTCTCAGCCAATCCTAGCTCACGTGACAGGTAACCCTCGGGACATAGCATATCTATAAATTCCTCTTCTTCCTCTTCGGATACCCCTAGATCGTTGAGCTTTATAAGTCCGTGTAAAAGCTCGTGTACGAGTAGATCTAGTACTTTCTCTGGAGTAGACTCTAGTCCTATAAATAACGGCACTATAGTGTACTCCTCGTCTTTGCTGTAAACTGGCGGGTTCCCAACTAATCGCCTAAGCGGGCTGAACGCTAGTATAGCGTAGACCTTACTGTAGAACCTCCTAACCCCTAGAACACTGGTTAGAAGAGCCTTTATGTCTTTCTTTTTCGATTCATATACTTGGACAAGGCTTCTACCGCTCCTTCTAAGGAACAAACTAATGCTCCTCCACCCATATACTTTAGTCTTCGCGATCTTTTTTAGCACTCCATTAACCTTCTTGCTGTGATTCAATCCTATTACAGCTTTAAAGGCTTCTTCCCATAGCCCTTCTCTCTCCAATAGGTACCCATAGTAGAGTTGCTCGCTTATCTCGCCATAGTATGGATGGTGTAGTGGCGTTCTATCCTCCGAATACACCTGGTACAGGCTGTAGAGCTGGACAAGAATATGCGCTGTTTTCGATACCACAGCTATGATCTTCAATGCTCTAGCACTCCTGTCTTCTTTATACTACAATACCTAGATAAGCTGGGTAATAAGGGTGTAAAGCAACGGCTTCAGCGGAACTAGTTATAAGGCAGTAGTTGCAAACATGTAGTTGGTTCATAGAGGAAAACACTTAGAGGACTTTAGGATAAAGATCTGAGAAAGAGAAAAAGTTTATGTTACCCTTTTTACTCTCCTCGTAGCAATTATATCGGCTCCACATATATTTTTCAGTATGACCTGTCCTAGTTCTACGGGGGCTTCTACTTCTACCTCGGCTGTAGCCTTCATGACTTCGGGAATGCACTTCTTCGGTACAGGCTTGCTCGTTATAACGGATACTGTGGGCATATCCCCGTTTCTTACTTTTACAACGGACATTACTGGTCTTACCGGGTTCAGTATTTCTTGCTTCGCATACTCTACTCCTCTAGCGCACTGATTACCTGTTACAGTTATCTTTCCACCAGGTTTTACTACGACTTTTAGTGTACAGCTTAGAGGGCAGAGTATACATATCAGCTCTTGTTCAGCCAGGGGGGCTCACCTCCAGAGTGATCTTTGATTCGTGTAAAGCCTTTGATAGATCCTCCTTCTCTAGATCGAGTCTTATCATCTCAGCGGGTCTAACGGCTATGTAGAACTTCCTGATACCGATCTCGGGTATCCTAGCAAATACTCTCTCTTCCGGCTCTCTAACCCTAGCATAAATAGTGACTCTTCTCTCACAGCTGACGTAGTGGGGTACTACTAACCTTACGTTTCTACCCTTTACAATAGGTTTCCAGTCAATTGTAGGCAAGCCATCATTGGATACAAATAAGTGGGCTCCTTCAGCAGCTAGCTCTCCTTGTTCAACAACGTAGTCAACTAGATCGTTTATAACCAATGCGTTACCAGCAGCGAATATTCCAGGCACACTTGTTTCAAGCAACTCGTTTACAACGGGGCCGCCAGTAGCAGGGTCCATTAGTACACCTAGCTTCTCTAGTAGGTCTACATGAGGCCTTAAACCAGCGGCTATAACTACGGTATCGCACGGGATTTCGAATTCTGTACCCTCTACAGGCTTGAACCCTTCTCCCACCTTAGCTACAACTACTTTCTCTACCCTCTTCTTACCAATGATCTTAGTGACTACGTGGCTGAGGAGTAGCGGTATATTAAAGTCTTTTAGACATTGTACAACGTTTCTCATCAAACCGCCAGGATGTGGCAGTATCTCGATGACGGCTTTAACGCGTGCTCCTTCTAGTGCGAATCTTCTAGCCATAATAAGCCCTACATCTCCTGAGCCTATGATAACTATCTCTTTTCCAGGCATTATACCATGTATGTCCATTAGTGTCTGTGCTTCTCCAGCAGTATATAC